>JAZRTS010000118.1:0-21074 GCA_045652135.1 Eubacteriales bacterium
TTATTAGCCTGTGATACCGGAACGCTCAATACCCTGAATGAGGTATCTCTGGCAGAACAGGAACAGGATAACAAGGGGAAGGATTATCATAAGTCCGCAAGTATTTCTTATCGCAGCATTATAAAGGTTTGATGCGGCGAACGTAATATCAAGCGACTTAGGAATTGCGACGATGCTCTTCATCATATAAATATCCGTCTTTGTGAAGAACAAGCCCGTGTAGAAGCTGTCTGTCCACTGCCAAGAGAACGCAAAGAGGAATATTGTGATCATCATAGGCACGGAAAGCGGAATGATTATCTGGAAGAATGTACGCATAACACCCGAACCGTCAACGTATGCGGATTCCTCAAGCTCATCGGGAACGCCCTTATAGAACTGGCGCATCATAAAGATGTAAAGGCCATTCTTGAACGCAAAACCTGTGAGTGAAAGGAGTATAAGCGGTGTAAACTGGTTTGTAAGGTTAAAATACTTTACGCCACCCGTAATATCGAGTCCCTTGAAGACACCGCCGCCGAGAAGATTTATGATACCCAGAACATCAAAGTATCTGAACTTCATAAACATAGCGAGCTGGAGCGTCTGGTGAGGAACGACCATCGAGAATATAACGAGAGCGAACAAGAGGCTGTTGCCCTTGAACTTGAACTTAGCAAAACCGTAACCGATTATAGCACATATAAATGTCTGCAAAACCGCACACGACAATGAGAGAAGCGTTGTGTTAAGCAATGCCTTGAGGTAATGGTTCTCAAGAACTATGTACTTATACTGGTCAAACGTGGGATACTTAGGTATCAATTTAACCGTTGCATCAACAAAGTCATCGGGTGACATAAATGAAGAAGCGATCTTTGCAAAGAAAGGGAAAAGTATAACGTACGATATACCGATAAGCAATACGTATCTGAACAATGCCCAAATTACCCTTTTAAGGAAGTACATTGTAAGATACTTTGCCTTCATTCTTTGCCAGAACGGGGTTCTGTCAAAATCAACCTTTACAGTGTCTTTTGCTTTTCTTTTTGTTTTTACACTTGCATCAGCATTCATTTAAGCACACCCCCTTAATCTCTTCTCTGGTAGAATGTATACATTGAAAGCAATCCTGCTACGACAGCTATTATCGCAATAACTATCAGGAAGTACATCCAAGCCATCGCTGACGAAAGAACGTCACCGTCTGTCTTGCCATAGACCTGGTCGATATACGACATAACCGTATTTGTAGAAGATGTGAATGCGTCAATAATTGTATACACTGCATTTGTCAGAATCATCGGGCTTATCATCGGGAAGGTTATCTTCCAGAATGTTTCCCAAGCGGATGCGCCTTCAATTTCGCACGACTCGTAAATAGCCGGCGAAATTGACTGCAAACCTGCAAGGAATATAAGCATCTGAACACCGGAACGGTTAACTATATTATAGATGTTGTTAATAGCATCGATAACGTAATCAACGAGTTCCTTACCGACCTTCATACTTGAGAACAAGTACTTAAAGTCCATTGCGGAAACGATTTCCGAAACACCCGTGCTCTGCGCACCCGTGCTGATACCCTCATCGGTATTCTGCATATAGGAGAGCAGCTCGTTACCCGAGTCGATCTTTGCAACCAAACCTGTTGACAAAACAACGGGCACGAAGAAAATTGCACGGAACGCTGCACGGCCGACCATCTTCTGGTTAAGAAGAACGGCCATGAACAGCGAGAATATTACGATACAAGGAATATCAAGGAACAACTGCTTGATACCTGTTGTAAGCACTTGAACGTATGTAGTATCAACGAACAGCGCGTTACGGTAGTTTTCAAGGCCGACAAACATCAGCTGATATCCATCTGCACCGTGTTTAATGTTTGTAAAACTATACAGAATGGAGTCGTAAATGATCGGCAAATACATTGCCACAAGGCCGATTATAAACGGAAGTATAAATATATAACCTGCTCTTGCCTTTTTCTTGTCAAGCGAAGCAATACGGCGCTTCTTCTTGGGAGCTGCCTTTGCAAGCTTTTCATTTGCAGTATTATTCATCAGCCTTCTCCTCCTTCTGTGTATGTGTAGAAGCCGAGAGCGTCGATCTCAACACCGTCTACGGAAACCTTGAAGTTGTTGTAGTTAAGTATGAATACCTTACCGCCTTCGTAGGTTACCTTAACGATCTTACCGTTGTCGATAAGATTTTCTGCTGCGATCTGTTCTTCGATAGAAAGTTTGTCATCTTCTTCAGCATCTTCTTCAGGAACGTCTTCGACAGGAGCATCTGTTTCTACATCTGTATCCTCTACGGGAACATCTGTATCAACATCACTGTCTGCGGGAACGTCTGAATCAACAACAGCATCAGAATCAACGGGAGCTTCTGTCTCTTCCTTCTTGGATTCTTCTTCCGCGCGAAGCTTATCTGCAACTGCCTGCTGATATTCTTCTTCCGTAAGAACGCGTACACCCGTGATGAATTCGTGGTCGATTATCAGTTTATCCTGAACATCATTCAAAGCGCCGTTAAGCTTATGGTAGCTTTCTGCAAGACCTTCGAGCCACGTATCGAAGTTTACTGAATAGTACTTTTGAAGTATTGTGTCTTCCTTAAGTTTGTTTGTATTCTGCAAACAGAGTACAAAGTACATTGAAGAACCGTTTTCAATAGACTTCAAAAGCTCATAGTCAAGGTCACCTGCCATATTGAGGGCAGAACCTGTAAAGTTCACGTAACCGTGAAGAACCATACCTACAAAAGGTATAGCGTTGCTCGACTTCAGGTATTGGCTGGAATCAAGCGGCACATTAAGAATGTAATCTACGTAAGGAAGAACGAAGGAGTTACCGCCGCTTACCATTACCTTACCAAAATCATTCTTCATCTTTGCAAGGAGATCTCTTACAAATTCCTTGCTTTCCTCTCTGTTGTAAGGATCGTCCTCGTTAAAGTCGGAGTTAAGATCTGAACCGAGAGTAGAAACTGATATGCCCGTGGGCTTTGTTTCAAGAAGATCCTCTGACATCTTGTCGTAGAAATATTCAAAAACAGAGGGAGAAATGGGGTTGTAACCCGTTTTGTAGAACTGCTGATATGCAGGATTGTATTCACGCTGTGACGGATATCTGCCATCCATTGTCTGAACAGCGTGCTTCTTATAGTTGAAGCCATCGAAGAGAGAAACGCTCTGCAAGTAAGAGAATTCAAATTCGGGATATACACCGATATCCTTTTCTTCAGCAAACGCCATAAGATCCTTGAATCCGTCAGCGCCGCCCACTTTCTTTTCCCACTTAACTTTGTTGGGAACGGTAGAGATAACACCGCCGTTTGCGTAGCCCGTGAGCTTGAAGTTAACATTTGTGATCTCTTTTTCCGCAAGCAAACCGTACATTGTCTTGACATCGTCAAACGTTGTCAACGGCACCTTGACTTCAACGGGAATACTGAGAATCTTATCAGTAGACTGAATAACACCCATCGTTTCTATACACAAGGGAATGTCTTTCTTTACGTCTTCCGCTGTAAGTCTTGTAATGATACCTTCGCTTTCAAGATAATCACGGCATACATTTACCATACCCATGTATGATGCGGGATAGTATTTGTAATTATCAACCTTTACGTCGGGAATAAAAAGCGTTGATGTGTCAACGTTTCCGTCGGCATCAGGTGTAAGACCTGCAATAAGGTTATCTCTGTAACCTTCGGGATCTTTCAGGAATTCATTATAATCTGCAGCCTTCGCTTCGTCTGTAAGCATTGTGTACTTGATTATATAGCTTCCTGTGTATCTACGCTTTGAAGTAACCGTCCACATCGCATTTGCGCCGACACTCGTTGCATCTGCAAGGTTGTATGAGTCTGTAGGACGGGGATAGAACGATGTTGCAACAGAGCTGTAATCGTGAAGAACACCGCCGTGGTTTGTGGAAATTTCAGCAAGCGCGTCACCTTCAAGAAGGATAGCAAAATATCCTCTGTCCTCTTCATACGTAGAGGTTTCAGTAACTGACTTCGTGCTGATGAGGTTGCCGTATGCGTCGATATATTCCATATCTTCGGGATATTCGCCGTCCTTCATAGTGTGAACTGCGTTTCCATCCTTATCATAGAATACACCGTTTTCGGGATATACGTTGAACCAACCCTTTTCTTCATTTTCGGAAATATATCTTGTTATTTCCGAACCGTCTGCATAATAGTACTTGCTGAGCGGAACGTTTACTCTGTACGTATTGGAATCTACGTAGTTTTCAACTACACCGAACACGGGCAAGCGCATCGGCTGACGATGCTGGGGATCGTCTGTGTGATATGCAAAGTCTGAGCCGTACATTTTAGCACTAAGGGACAGCTGTGTATCAACGTCCTCAAATCTTGTTATCGTACCGCTGCCGTCAGGAATGAACGTATAGCCTTCGTTGTCCTTACTGTTACCTGCGCCAAAGTAAGGCAGGATAGTAAGCTTTTTAAGCTTGTAGTTTGTTTCGTTGAAGCGGATACCGTTTGCAGCAAGTCTTGCTGTAAGTCCCTGCTCATCAAGTGTGTACTCGATGGAAAGACGGAACAAGGGGGGAGCTGTATCAGTTACGCTGTACTCAACGAGGTCATGGTCCTCATCAAGCTTTTCGTATGTGTATTCAGGGCAGTACTTCTTGATCTGCTCTTCTATCCAGTTGAACTCTCTGTCCTTTGTATCGTTGGAGAGAACGTAGATAGGATATTTTTTAGTGATAGGCCACTGGTTATACATCGCATTGAGCGTTGTCTGTGTAACACCGGGCGCTGTGGGGTCTTTAAGCAGGTAATAAGCTGTAAACTTATTCAAAAGCCAGCTTGAAGCGCCTGCTTCTTTAAGCTTTGCAAGGATATTGTTTTCGAAGCTTTCCTTTGTTATCTGACGCGGAACAAGCTTTCTTGTTTCCGTACGTCCGATCGCATATTCAACTCTCAGACCGTTCTGGATATTCTTAACGATTATCTGGTCACGGAGAGCCGCTTCTGTGTAGCTGTAATATGTCTGGTTCTTAGAACCGTTTGTAAATTCAACGACTACCTGCGAAAGGAGCATTTCCTTTGTGTCCGCAGAACCTGTCGTGGTGCCGAGATCGTAAGGATTAGAGAAAAGTATCTGACCTGATCTTCTGTCACGAACAGCAACTTCACCCGTTCTTGCGAATGAGTAAAGCTCATAGTTCTGATTCTGAACACGGAGAGTCATTGATTTGAGCTTTTCTTCCGGTGATTTATACTCAACTCTTGTATAGTCGATATTACCGGACTGCTCTTCTTCTTCCTCGCCTTCATTTTCGGTATCACCCGTTTCAGGATTTTCCTCGTCAGCGGAAACCGTTACCACAAAAGAAGTTGTGAGTGTACCTACTACCATCATTATAGCAAGGAGCATAGATAAAAGTTTTTTCAAAGCCATTATAATTTACCTCCTTACTACATTCTGTACGAAATTTCGACCACGATACTCGTAATGAAGCTTATGATCTTTGTCATAAGGCTGGAGAACAACAATGCGATAAACATAATTGCCGCCATACCAACAATGGTGCTTATGCTGATGATAAGGTTCTTTCCGAGTGAATAGTCGTGTGTTATCATTGAACCGAAGAATACAAGCAAACCTACCCAGATCCACATAATGGTCGTGAGAAGTGTTATGATCTGCGATTCGTTAAGTGTGAATATGTTTGTCAAAAGTGTTGCGGGTATCATCAACAGCGGGATAGGAGCAAGCGCGTAGGATGATGCTATAAAGATATCCTTGAAGCTGCCTTCACCTTCAAACAAAGTTGTAAGACACCAGTTTGCAAGACACCAGAGGAAAAGCGGAACAAGAATGGAAATGATCTGTCCGAAGATGCTAATGTATTCACCCTGCGGGTTGAACAGATAAGCAGAACCGATTCCGTTATACGTAAATGCCGCTATTGCCAACACGATATATACGATGGCGCCTCTCACGGAGCCTCGTCTTTCGTATTTAAGATCCCAGAAACCGTCGAACGGATGCATAATTACGTGCATACCGTAAAGAACTTCTTCCCAGAATGTTCTTGAGCCGTCCTGCCTTGTTGCAACCTCTTTGTTCTTTCTTCCGGCGTAACCGAAGAAGAAGTATATCGCAACTGCGAGTACCACAACAACTATCGGTACTACAAGGGCATATTTAGCAACCCATTCCTGTCTGTAGTACTTAAACGCGGTTGAGTAGTTTTCTGTATCGTATGCGAACTTGTACATTTCCATAGCATCTTCGTATCTGCCATCACGGTAGTACGCTCTGCCAAGTCCAACGTAAGCCGCATCGAAGTTATTGTTACGTTTGAGAATTTCAAGCCAGTCAGCCTCAGCCTCGTCGTAACGGCGCTCACGCTGATTCTTGATAGCGTTTATAAGTGTATCACCGTAGTCGGTACGCTTCATGACCGTGATATTGTCAGCGGTCTTGTCAAGAAGAAGCATATCATCGCCCATATAAGTGATAGCCTGAATGCTCTGGAGGTTACCGAGCTGTGTACCCTGGTCACCGAATACGAAAAGCAAACGGCCTTCTTCATCATATGTGAAAACCTTGTTTCTCTTTTCGTCAATGATGCTCCATGTACCTTCCGGACCGAGCGCAACGTCGATGATCTTTGAAGGACCTGTGATTGCTGACGAGCTTGTCGTCATCTGTTGTTCATCAACCTCAACTTCACCTGACGGAGGCCAGAAACCGTTACGGTCAAGAATTTCGTCACCGGCTGTATTAAGCTTCTTTACAGGAGCATAGTCACCGGATTTATCCTTGGTCTTGATCGCGTTCTGCTGTGCAGCTTCATCAACTGACGATGTAGTAACGTAGATAAGTCCCATATCGTCGATGGTGATGTTGTTATACTCTGTAGATACGACTGTATCGGAGTACTTTCTCTGTTCTTCTGTCTGGAACTTTCTCCAGAATATCTCCCATGCTGTGAGGGAGGACTTCTGAGCACCGATAAAGCCCTGGAAGTTACCTTCCTTGTTTATTGCGATAATACCGCGGTATGTAGTTGAAGAAACGATATACATACGGCCCGCGGCATCAACTGCAAGTGCGACAGGACGGTAAAGGTCATCAACACTGATTTCCTTTGAGATGGGCTTGCCGATTATTTCAAGGAATTTACCTTCCTTGTCAAACACAACGATACGTCCGTTGTCTGTATCGGCAACATAGATCTTTTCATCTGTTACAAAGACACCGTTGGGATTTGTAAGAGCATCGTTTACGCCGTGCTCGTTAACAAACTTATCAATGATGAATCTCTGCTTGAAACGGTTGTTAAGAACTATGATTCTGTGGTTGGTCGCATCAGCGATGTATACATTGTTATCGCTGTCGACCGTTATATCCTTTGGGTCATCCATATCAACTACAAGACTCATGGAATCACTGTCAACGATCTCCGACGGAACGTATGCGTCGGGAGAATTCATCGGGTGTCCTTCAAGTGAATAGATATACGTCTGATAAGAATAATACGCAGACGCCGTGATAGGCGAAAGCACCGTAAGTACACCCAAAAGGACAGTAAGTGTTCTGAAAAGTATTTTTTTCATATTTCCTCCTTAATCCTTCATACCCGATGTACCCATCGTTTCAATAATGTTACTCTGTGTGATGACAAATACCGTAACGGGGACGATCATCATGATAACCATCGCCGCTGTACTTGCACCGGCACGTACGATACCTGCCGACAAAATCTGGTTGATAGCGTAGTTAAATGTTTTCCACTGTTCACTCTGAATATAGATAGATGAACCTGTGTTCCAAAGTCCCTGGAACGAATACACGATAAGTGTAAGCCAAGCGGGCTTAACCATCGGCATTGCGATCGTCCAGAAAACCTTGAATTCACCCGCACCGTCAAGACGTGCGGATTCAAGAACCTGGTCAGATACCGAGGACTCCATAAACTGCTTCATAAGGTAAAGACCGAGAGTGGAGCAGAATGCAGGAATGATTATCGCAAGAATATTGTCGATAAGTCCGAGGAATCTCATTGTGATGAAGTTCGCAACACCCGTGATCGTTGACACGAACATAAGGGAGAGGACGACCATCTTGAACATACCGTTTCTGCCGGGGAACGGAATCTTAGCGAGCGCATACGCTGCCAAAGAACCGAGCGCCAGGTTACCGAACGTACCGCAAACCGTAATAAGAACGGTATTGAATATGTAACGGGAGAAAGGAACCCAAGATGTACTCATCAATTTGAACAGGTCGGAATAGTTTTTGATCGTGGGGTTGATAACGTAAAACTTCGGAGGGAATATCCAAAGCTCATCAAGAGGCTTAAATGACTGCATTACCGCAAAATACATCGGCAAGAACATCATCGCACCGAGAATGATAAGCATTATTGTGATACCCGCGTCACCGCCGGCGGAGCGGTTGAGGACGACTTTATGATTACGAACTCTTAACTTCTTAGCCATATTATTCGCCCACCTTCGAGAGTAATTTCTGAATAAGCATATTGGAACCGATCATCATCAAGAACAATATCGTAGCGATTGCTGATGAATAACCAACCTCGAAACGCTGACCGCCGTAGTCTTCAAGGTGGTGCATGATCGTATGTGCGCAATAGTCAACAGACGGGAAGCCTGCCAAAGCGGTAACGATACCGCCGAAGCTGAATGCACCCGTGATAGCCATAACCGCACCGAACAAAAGCTGAGGACGCATCGTAGGAAGTGTGATGTACCAAAGCTCCTGCCATCTGTTACGTATACCGTCGATCGCACCTGCCTCATAAAGGCTGTTATCAATGGTCTGAAGACCTGCGATAAACGAAAGGAACGTAACACCGAGTGACGTCCAGAGAGCAACTACTATACACAAGGGCATAACGTATGCTGCGTCCTGGAAGAACTGTATGGGCTCTGTTCTGATATTGAGTGAAATGAGAAGTGCGTTAACGTATCCGTAACGGTCGGAGGAGAAGAAGATCGCAAAGATTGAATACATAGCACCCGATATACTCGGAGCGTAGAATATAAGTGTAACGATAGCTCTCGTTCTGGGAGAAAGCTCGTTGATAAACCACGCAACGAAAAGTGACATTATGTACGATACAGGACCTGTAACGATAGCGAATATGAGTGTATTCTTAACCGCTGTAAGGAATATATCGTCATCAAGGAATAATCTTAAGTAATTGTCAAAACCCAACCACTTAGGCCATTCAAGCAAGTTGAAGGATGTAAAGCTGAGCACCATCGACAAAAGAACGGGAACGACAGTGAAGATGAAGAACAGAATGAAGAACGGGGCGATCATAACGTAACCCATCTTGTGCTTCTTCATTTCTTTCCATGTCCACTGCAATTTCGACATATCTTTGCGAGATACGGGCTTTACACTCTCGGTTTTAACTGCCGTATTTTCTGACATGTGTGTACTCTCCTATATTAGTATTATATAATGAATATCTTTTTTCTATTATATCATCACATCGCCAAGCCACCGAGGGCTCGGCGGTGTGACAACGGTTTATTCATTTCCGTATACTTCCTCGTATATCGGCAGACCGAATTCCTGTCTCTTTCTCGAAAGCTCGCTGTTGATGTTTACAACATTGTCGAGAAGTGCGTCAACAGGGTCTGTACCGTTGTTGTACGCATCAAGGAATGCAAAGTCAACATAACGTGTTATGATGTAACCGCCGGGATATTCAGGAGTACCTTTAAGGTTCTGGAACTGTGCCTCAAGATTCTTCATTTCCGAAGATGTCCAAGGCATACTTCTGAGCGCTTCCATATTCGCTGTATTATACTTAGCAGCCATACCGATGAGCGCTTCGTACTGTCTTGCATATTCACTCTGTGCAGGAGCATCTGTCCACCACTTGATAAATTCCCAAGCATCGTTTCTTACCTTTTCGGATCTGTTTTCGTCAGCCATAAGAATAACCGCGGAAACTGAACAAGGAACGGAGTTGTTAATCTCACCTGTTTCGGGATCTATCGTTCCGGGAAGCGGAACAAATTCCCAAAGGCCCTTGATTTCGGTAGCATAGATGGAGAAGTGGTTATATGTAAGATAGTCTGCAACTGCGATAGGCATTTCACCCATTCTGAAGTATGTTGCAAGGTCAAATACTCTGGGGAAGTTGTAAGATGTGAACAAGTCACAAAGCTTCTTGAAGCAATCGAGCGAGGTATTCGAGTCAATATTGGTTCTCATACCGTTTTCCTTGTAAAGGTCTTCGTCAAGCTGATACATAAATATCTGAAGACCGCCAAGGCTCGATGCCATACCTACATCACGGTAGTTTGTCTGGAGGTCGGGAACGATCTCATAAAGATCATCCCACGTTCTCGGAACTTCGATGTCAAGCTCAGCGAAGATGTCCTTACGGTAGAACATCATAACGAAGCCAAGACGCTCCGGAACACCGTAATAGTCATAATAGTGAGGATCGTTTTCATCCGTGATCTCGGGATTCTGAAGTCTCAGACCTACGAGAGTTTCGGGATTGAAGCGGTTTGTGTTACCTACGTAATCGAAGTAGTCATCAAACTGTGACAACGGCTCGATAGCACTACGTATCGCATAGTTGATAACGTCCGACTGACCTGTTGCCAAGGAAATGTCGGGACCTGTACCTGCAAGTGTTGCGGGAAGCAGCGTACCGCCTGCAACGAGCTTAAGGTTAACTGTTACGGGACAATCCTTATCAACAAGCTCACGCATTACCTGCGCTTCGTCACGGCTTGTTGCGATCCATACTTCAACAACGTTTTCTTCGTCGATCTCCTCGGATGCACCAAGTGAGTTATAGTCTGTAATGAAGCTCTGGAAGAATGAGCTTATTTCGAACCAGATGCTCTGCCAGAATGTTGCATTAGCTTCGGGAACCTCTGCTTCTGCGGGCTGGATAAGCAAATAGTCAAGCGTCAAAGGCTGAAGCTTTGTATTCATTATCCATGTACCGAGCGTACCGGAGTTTACCTTGAGGTTTTCAAGGTTCTTCGCTATCTCATCTTCATCTGTACACATCTTGTTAAGAATGAATATGATCTTTTCAAGTGTTGCTATGTTCTCTGCCGATTTACCCTCGGATATTTCAAGGAACATATTAACGATAGACTGAAGCTCGTCTCTCGTCTGCTGCATAAGAATGATCGTATCGTATATCTGTTCAGCGAAACCGTAGTCCATATTTTCGTCAGGTGTAGGACCTGTAATTCTCAATATGGAGTTATATATTTCGTTCATATTTGTCAAGGCTGTTTCGCAACGGCGAAGCGCATCTGACAAATTACCGTAAACAACTTCAAGTCGGATTGTGTACTCTTTGTTTGCCTCAAGATAGAACTTGAACTCCTGCTCACCGTTGTTAAGGGGAGCTGTCGCCCAGTCATCGGCATAGTTGAACTGCAAGTAGCTTGCTTCTTCAAACGGTATCTCGCCGTTTATCATTATACGTCTGGAAACGTAAAGACCTGCCAGCGTGTTCTGCAAATAACGGGGGATGATGTTATAAAGTCCCGACTGTGTTATTGCATCTGCAGGAATGGTCCACTCTATCCACTGACCGATGTTCTGCCATTTGCTTCCGCCGATGGTGTTCAGCTTCTGCTTTGCAGGGTCCTGCGGCTCTGTGATAGGTGATGTTCTGTCGTTAAGAGCGTATATCGTAAGATCCGATGTGTATACGGGATACTCAGCCTGGATCTTATATGAAGTGGAAGCATCAACAGCAGGCAAAGAAGCATACTGTTCGATATACTTTTCATACGATATACGTGATTCTGCCTTCTCTACAGTTATATCGTAAAGATACATATCGTTCATCGTAGCTTCGAGAGCTATCGTGCGCTCACCTGCTTCAAAAACGAATTTGAACGGATCGATGTGGAAACCTGCGGAGTCACAAAGGCTGTACTCGCTCCACGAATAAGACTGCTTCTTTTCGGGCTTCTTGTCGTTGCCGTTAAAGTCAAGCTTAAACGCAGGGTTTCCGTTTTCATCCTGCTCCGAATAAACATCCTTGAACGAACGTGTCATTTCGAAATAGTTGGCTTCCTTGAAAGGAACCTTGCCGTCTATTCTGAACACACGCTCAATAGTCGAGGTGTTTGCAGAGCCGGAATCATTTTCAACCGGTCTGTAAGTGAGTTTAACTGTGTAATAACCGGTAGTGGGAATAGATATTTTCCACGAAACAGTACCTGTAGCCGGAACGTAAAGAACGTCGCCCTTTTCGCCGTCGGGGTCGGTCACCTTTTTCGCAATATCTCCCTCTTTGCCGTATTCCTCATCCTTAGCAAACTCAAAGCCCTCCGCAGCCTTAATGGTTACGGAGCCTTCGCCGTCCTTAATTCCGAGGTTGTTGTTCTCCTGAAGATAGTCATAATACGTCTGTGCTTCAAGCAGCTCACGCACTTCTTCGATACTTGTCGTAGTCGAAGTGCCTTCAGCGGCGTTGATACCCACGGGCGATATGGCCGTCAGCAGGGCGAGAAAAACAATCAAAGCTCTTGACAATTTTGATTTTCTCATGGGTATTCCTCCTGTGAAATTTAACTGAAAACAAGTAAAAACTTGCAGGTATAAACAAAAAACCGACACAATCCGAGCGATTCTCTATTTAACCGATTTCATATTTATAAACAATAATAACATACATTTATGCCGTTGTCAAGTGGAACGCTCTATTATATATAAAGCATTTTTTGACTTGAATATGAATTTTTTCACTCATTTTTGTGGTGCTTTTTTACGTTTTTTCAGCGAAAACAGCGCATTTAAAACACAAATTCATCTTGCGTTCAGATGAGGTAAATAAAATTCACCTTGTACATGTCTTCAATGCTCAACAGTTGTATTTTGTATGAACTAACATTTAAAAAATACACCACATTTAGAAAACAATGTTTTATTTTCAGCTTGTTTGTTACACTATGGTAAATTTAATTCACTGTGTTTAAAGGCTTGAAATTTAACATCAAAAGCTAATTAATTTCAGAAGTTGTATATTTTGCACAATTTCAAGCTCATTTTTTCTACCTTTTGACGAATCAAAATAAAGTTAACAATTTGTAACTTTTCTGTTTAAACATATGTTTTAAAGCTTTTTTAATGAAAATTTGCTTATTGTATTTACATTTTCGCATATATTGAGTATAATACCTTTTGACATTAATACACGAAAGAGTGCTTCAAATGGAAAAGATAATCGTTAGAAAATACTTCAAGCGCATACCTACACTGCAAACCGAAAATCTGATACTGCGCAAGATAAAGGTCTCCGACTACAGCGATATGTTTGAATATGCCCGTCTTGAATCCGTTACCCGATTTTTAACATGGAGGGCGCATCCCGACGCGGATTATACAAGACGGTATTTACAGCTCGTGCAGGACCAGTACAGCGACGGTGAGTTTTACGATTGGGCTGTAACTCTGAAGGAGTCGGGAAAAATGATAGGCACTTGCGGTTTTACCTCCTTCGACGAGAGCAACAATGCAGGTGAAGTCGGTTACGTCATAAATCCCGTATTTGCCGGGCGAGGATATGCCTCCGAAGCACTTGCGGAGGTTGTGAAAATAGGCTTTATGACACTTAATCTGCACCGCATCTACGCACGGTGTATGGACGGAAACGGTGCAAGCTTGCGTGTTATGGAAAAATGCGGTATGACTTACGAAGGCTGCGCAAGGTCGAGTATGTACATAAAAGGAAAATACACCTCAATACATACAAGTGCCATAATAAGCGATGAATTTATACGGAATTTAAAAAATAAAATGTAGTTCAAACGGGTTGTCAAGGCGCCAACCACTACAACATCGCTTCGAATACGTAAAACCAACAAGGTCGGTTTGGAAAAATCCAAACCGACCTTGTTTTAATTTACACTGTTATACATTTGTCCTATTCGGGCAACGACCTCGTCCTCACGCAAGCGGTCCTCTGCATAGGCATCACGCAGAAGCTCGTGCGGAATATACTCGTCGTATTTTTCAAATATCGGCACTTCGGCTGGGGATACAAGCTCTTTTTTGTCAAATCCGTCACACGTCAGGGCGCAAAGCTTATTTATCAGCTCCCTTTCGCTGTTGCCCTCATATTTGAATGTGAGGTAACAGCATCCGTCATACTCAATGTTTGATATTTGCAGATACTTTGCGTTCTTTGCCATCAGCTTACGGAGCGTGCGGAAGCTTCTTGTACCGAGCCACGGGAACATACAGTACGTAAGCCCTCCAAGCGGTATAACATATCTTTCACAGATACGTGCATTTTGCGCCACACGTCGTGCAATATCAAGACGGCGTCTTGCATTCGGCTTCAGATACGGATAAACTTTATCTTCACACAGCACCTGCTTCATTCTTTCAAGGATACGTGTGTGTATTTCCCCACTTTCTCCCGGCCACGTGACCTCCATTTTACCCTTTACACCCTTAACGTAAATTAGCTTTCGGGGAATGTCAAGCTCTGTTACCTCCCAGACTCTGCCTGCAAGTGCAAAACGGTCGCCGACGGGCGGCGGTGTTGTTATAGTACCGATTTCATCAGATTCGCATCTGACGGAGAAATTTTCGCTGTCCTTAAACACAGCATAAAACTTAAAGCTGTTGACGATCCTCTCGCCCGCAAGACCTATCAGAAGTGTTTTTTCCTCGGTCATCTGCAAGTAGTCGCATTTCAGCATACTGACAAGCAACGCCTTATACTCTTCCTTAGTCACCCTTTCAAATGCGGGGAGCGACAAAACACGCTCCGCAAGCGCCTTTGCAGTAAGCTCACCGGATGCAAACAGTATCGACAGCGTTTGCTGGAACAAAAGCGAAAACGGTAGTCTTTTTTCACTTGGCGGTTCGATAAATCTTTCCTCTATATAAAGCTGAATTATCGCTATTGCTCTTATAAGCTCCCACGGAATAAGCTGAGGCATCGGTGTTTCGGGAAGCGGATTTTCCTCTCGGAAAACCATAAACATTTCAGGCGGTGAGCCGCGTCTTCCGCTTCTGCCGAGTCTTTGCAAAAAGCTCGAAACAGTATTGGGTGAGCCGTTCTGCACTACCCTTTCAAGCCTGCCTATGTCAACTCCAAGCTCAAGCGTTACGGTTGCACACGTAACAGCATTGTATTCGTCGTTTTTCATTTTGAACTCTGCTTCCTCACGCAGAGAAGCGGAAAGATTTCCGTGATGTATCAGAAAGATATCCTGTTCGTGCCTATTGTCGGCAATTTGTCGGAGTGTTGCCGTTATATACTCCGTTTCTTCTCTCGAATTTGAAAAAACAAGACTTTTTTTATCCTTTACGCAATCGTAAATATATTCATAACCTGCATCAATTTTTGCACGTGCGGGTATCGGATTTTCTTTCTTTTCATCGGTAAACTGCGTTACGTCTTTATTAGCAAACGCATCTGTTCCCGATTGGTCGAATTTTTCGTTTTGTATATAGAAATGCTCAAGTGCCAGCCGCCAAGATGTTTTACCCTCATTCAGTATCGGCGCTTCGCATATTCGGTTTGAACCGCCGCCCAGCCATTTTTTCGCTATATCAACATCGCCTATTGTTGCCGAAAGCCCCACACGTCTTACATCTCTGCCGATTATTTTTGATATTCTGTTAAGCTGACAGATTATCTGATTTCCTCTGTCCGTGCCGGTCAGTATGTGTATTTCATCAATGACGATGAAACGGAGATCGCAGAAAAGACGCACGATGTCATTTGACCTGTTCATCAGCATACTTTCAAGCGATTCGGGTGTTATCTGAAGTATGCCCTTAGGAGATTTCAAAAGCTTGTTTTTGTGTGAGGATGACACATCTCCGTGCCAATGAAACACAGGAATATCACATTCTTTCAATATCTCGTCAAGCCTTAAAAACTGGTCGTTTATAAGGCTTTTAAGCGGTGCAATATAGAGCACACCCACGCTTTGCGGCGGATCCTCCGTAAGCATTGAGATTATCGGAAAGAATGCCGCCTCTGTCTTTCCCGATGCAGTTGAAGACGTAAGCAAAAGATTATGCTCCGTTTCAAAAAGCACCTGTGCCGCCGCCGTCTGTACACCACGCAGCGACTCCCAGTTATTTCTGTATATATATTCTTGTATAAAAGGAGAAAACCTATAAAATATATCCGACATATTTCATTTCCTTATTCATCTGCTATATTTTATTTATTTTATCACATTTATCTTTTTTATTCAACCGCTTTATAAGAAAATTCACATATGAAGGCGGCATAAAACGGGACGTCGAAGCACCGTCCCCTGCAAAAAAATAAAAGAGCCGATTCCTCGGCTCTTAAATTATATTTATCTGTTAAGGATAAGCTTTGTAAGCCCAACGGGTCCAACGATCTTGTCGCCCTTATATACACGCATATTGCCCGATGCAATTTCGTCAATAAGGATAACCTCGCCGTTGTTGTAACCGAATTCAAACTTGATATCCCAAAGGTCAAGACCGATCTCTTTAAGATCGTCAGCAACGATCTTTGTTATTTTAAGCGTCTGTTCCTTCATGCTTTCAAACATTTCGGGAGTCATTACATTAAGTGCCGCAAGCCCTTCGCCTGTTACAAGCGGATCACGCTTTTGGTCATTCTTGAATGTACATTCAACATAACCGCCCTCAAGAGGTGTGCCGTCCTTGATATATTCTCCATATCTGCGGATAAAGCTTCCCGTTGCAACAAGTCTGCAAATTACTTCAAGTCCGTGACCGAAAACAGTTGCAGGGAGAACCTCCATCGTTGCATTGTCAAGGTCCGCACTTACATAGTGTGTCTTTATTCCTGCATTTTTAAGCAGTTCAAAATAACGGATAGACGTTTCAAGATTTGCACGGCCAATGCCTTCGATAGTAAGTCCAACTGTATTTTCACCCGGATCGAACACGCCGTCCTTGCCTGTGCAGTCGTCCTTGAACTTGAGCATTACATTGCCGTTATCAAGCGAGTAAACATCTTTTGTTTTGCCTTCATAAATCTTTTTCATAACGCAAGACTCCTTTAAGTAACAAAAATTACATTCATCATATTACCACATTTTTTTCCTTTTGTATAGTATTTTTTCAAAAAAAATCACTTTAAATAAATTTTTTTCTGTTGACAAAAGCAAAAAACGGGAGTATAATCAAGTTAGCATATACTAACCGCGACAAGGGAGAAAATAAAATGGAAAAAATAACGCTTAAAATAGAAGGTATGATGTGCCCTATGTGCGAGGCGCATATGAACGATGCCGTACGAAACGGCTTTGACGTTAAAAAAGTCGTTTCATCTCATAAGGACAAGCAAACCGTTATACTGACAGAGGTAAAAATAGCAGATGAACAGCTTAAAACTACAGTCGAAAAGACGGGATATAAGCTTCTCGGAATTACCCGTGCACCTTATGAGAAAAAAGGTATACTTTCAATTTTGAAAAAGAAATGAATAAAGAGGTCGGAGCAATCCGACCTCTTTATATTACAATACATAAAAAATTATTCCGAAAAACTGCAGTACACTTCCAGCAATTACAAACAGATGGAAGACTGAGTGCATATATCTGACCTTATTTCCTATGCCGTACAACACCGCACCGACGGTATAAGCAATACCGCCTATCAGTATGAACATAATACCCCTCATAGGAATCGATGCCAGCGCAGGCTTCGCCGCAAATACGATGCACCAGCCCATACCGAGGTAGCATATCATCGAAAGCACCGCATATTTATCAAGGTCTATTGCCGTAAATACCGTTGCAACAGCGGCGCATCCCCACACGATGCCGAATAACGCCCAAGCCCAGCCGGGGTGTACAGGACGTATTCCGCAAAGAAGCACGGGGGTGTAAGTTCCTGCAATGAGAAAATTTATCATACAATGGTCAAGCACTTGCATAACCTTTTTACCCATATTCGGGTGAAGTCCGTGATACACGCTTGAGGTTGTGTAAAGAACAACCATTGATGCGCCGTATATCGAACCGCTGACCACCGCCCACACATCGCTGTTTATTGCCGAATAGACAATGCACAGCACAAGCACGGCAACACCGAGTGCCGCACCGACAATGTGACTGACAGTATTAAATATTTCTTCGCCTTTGGTATAGTCGGGCAAACGTCTGTCCGCCAGTTTGGTTCTTTTCACTTTGAATTATTTTTCAAGCATCGATATAAGCTTGCCGAGCACAGGCTCAAACTTTGCTCCGTACCAATGATTCTCCTCTTCTGCTGTTGCCTTTATACACTCAACTGTATAATCAGCCGCAATTTTTGCACTTTCGTAAGCGCTCTTTCCTCTTACAAGTGAGCCTACAAAAGCCGATGCGTATATATCTCCCGTACCGTGACAGCTGTTTTTGAGCATATCGTGCTCGTAATAGCTGTACTGTCCGTTTTCATAAACGACAACGCCCGTTTTACCCTCATTGTATCTGACACCCGTAAGAATGACATTTTTGCATCCGATAGATGTAAGCTTTTCAATGATAAGGTCAATATATGCCCTGTCGTATTCTGTTTTGTATTCAACTCCCGTCAAGAAGCAAGCCTCTGTTATGTTGGGAACAACGTAATCAGCCGCCGCACAAAGCTTCTTCATTTCTTCAACGAACGCCGCATCAAAGCCGGGATAAAGCTTGCCGTTGTCAGCCATTGCAGGGTCAACGATAAGCGCACCTTTAACCGTTGCGGCATAAATGTCGCAAACATACTGTATCTGCTGTGCCGAGCCGAGGTAACCTGTATAAAGTGCATCAAAGGAAATATTCTCCTTTACCCAATGCTCCTTTATCTTCGGCATATCCTCTGTAAGATCATTGAAAGTATAACCCGAAAATCCTGCTGTATGCGTTGAAAGCACAGCGGACGGCAAAACACACGTTTCAATACCGCATGCGGAAATTATGGGAAGCGCAACAGTCAGCGAACACTGACCGAGACAGGATATATCCTGAATAGTTAAAACTCTTTTATAAGCCATAATAAACACCTCTACATTTGATTAAGTAAATTATACACGGTTTTGATATGATTTAAATAGTCAAACGGTGGCTTTTTTTTATAACCAGATGCTTATTTTTTCTTCGTTGCACCGACAATGAGCGCTGACAGTGCAAAGAGTGCAATGGCATTGGGAAGTACCATTAGATAGTTGAAGAAGTCCGTAAGCTCCCACACAAGGTCATTAGAAGCCAGCGTTCCCAAAAAGATGAATACTATTGATACCACAGAATAAATAACCGTAGCAGCCTTGTTGTTCTTAAACAGATACTGAATATTTATCTTACCAAAGAAATTCCATCCGATAATTGTAGTGAATGCGAAAAACATAAGACAGATAGCAACAAACGCATTACCTATTCCGCTCATAAAGGACGGGAAGCCGTTTGTAACAGCCCACTGCATTGCGTTAGTCTTGCTTATACCGGACTCGGAAATCGCGTCGTTGTATACATCCTGTATGAGTGCGTTTTTCTTAGCTGCAGTGTCAGTAACAGTGTTGGTGATACCACTTTCCTCAACCAATGCTGCATAACTTTCATTTATCTCCGCATCGGTCATAAGGCTGATAGCTTCTGTCTGTGCCTTATAGGTGTCGCCTAAAGGACCGTTTGAAGTATAAAGCATTGTGATAACAACAAGAGCAGTCATAGTAAGAACGATAAATGTATCTATAAATACACCTATCATAGCAGCAACACCCTGATCGTGAGGCTTTTCAACATTTGCCTGTGCGTGTGCGTGAGGTGTTGAACCCATACCCGCTTCGTTCGAGAAAAGACCTCGCTTTGCACCCTGGCTGATAGCCGTTTTGAGTGCATAACCGATACCACCGCCTATGAGAGCATTTGGGGTAAAGGCATATTTGAATATCATTGTAAATGTTTCGGGGATCTTAGTGATATTGGTAATGAGAACTATCAGACCGCCTATAAGGAACAAACATGCCATAGCGGGAACTATTTTTTCAGCAACAGAAGCAATTCTCTGAATACCGCCGATAAAAATGATCGTGCAGATAATCGCAAGTGCTGCACCGATTATCCATCCCCAGTCAGTATAATTAACACCAACGGCGTTACAAACAGACTCAGCAATAGAGTTTGACTGTACCATTGAGCCCATAAAACCGAGTGCCAGAACGGTAGCAATAGCAAAAAATGCCGCAAGGAACTTGCCAAATCCATTAGGAAATGCCTTTTTCATATAGTAAACGGGACCGCCGTGGATTTCTCCGTTTGCTTCCTTAACTCTTGTTTCCTGTGCCAGCACAGCCTCGGCATAAATAGTAGCCATACCCAGAAATGCGATAACCCACATCCAGAATATAGCACCGGGGCCGCCAACGAGTATAGCGCCGCAAGCACCGACAATATTACCTGTACCGACCTGTGCGGCAATAGCTGTGGAAAGAGCCTGGAATGACGACAAACCGCCCTTTTGTTTTCCGCCCTTCATAGAGAAGTTACCGAAAACCTTCTTCTTACCTTCGCCAAAGCAGCGAACCTGAACGAATCTTGTCTTTATTGTATAGAAAAGACCTATACCGACAAGCAAAACAATAAGAATGTAGTCAGACATATACGCATTGATAGTCTGAACAATTTTTAAAACCGTGTCCATAACACGACCTCCAAAAAAATAAAAATCCGCTGAAAGACAGCGGAGAACAAAGAAATATACCAGACATAAAAGTGAAATGCCTGCCCTGTCCTTTTGCCTGAGAGATTCGGCTTTCGCCTTGCACCTTCGGCACCCGCACGGCTTGCGGGATTCTCCAGAGCCTCCTCCGCCCTCGGTCTTTAAAATTCCAAGAGCCTCAACGGTTGCAAACGTTATTCTATCATAACACCGTTCGAAATTCAATGACAATATTGCACAAATATCGACATATTAATTTGTGCATTTTCTACATACAAATGGAATTTATTATTTATTTAATGATTATACAAATGCTTTGTTCATATTTTTCAGATATCATGATAATATATATCTTTGGAGGAATTATGGAAACAAGAGTTGCGCTTATAAGCATAATCGTTGAAAAATTCGATTC
>JAZRTS010000119.1:0-4703 GCA_045652135.1 Eubacteriales bacterium
CATAGGGGCTGGCGCCCTCGACAGCCCGTTTTGCTTTGTTGTTTTTGCGGGGCGTCGAAGGCGCCGCCCCCTACCGAGTAAGGTAAAAACCACATAACACCGTAGGGGCGAACTGCGTTCGCCCGCGGGCGTTCGCAGAACGCCCCTACGAGATCAAGCGGCGAATGCGAACCCCACCCCGCTACGCTTCGCGCTCACGGAGCGGCGCGCGAAGCAACTGTGCCCTAGCCAACGCAAAAAGGACGCCTGTTGGCGTCCTTTGCGTTGTAAAGATGCTACGAAAAAGATATTTTTGTCGTTCCTTAATAAGGTTTTGAACTCCCACGGTATTATGGTATGGAAGCTTAATAAGACAATATGTTTATCGTTTACTCAAATGAATTTTGAATTGGATCGGAAAAATTCCAACTGATAAGTTTCAATTTGTATTGCTCCAATAACGGTTCAATATCTAATGATCCAGACGTAGTTCCACCAAACTCATTAGGCTTAATGTAATATATAGAAGGAGTATTTTCGGACCATTGGCAGATTGGGTCACTCATATAATATTCAGGAGAGCCGACACTGACAGCAAATTTCAAGTCGCCGTCCTCAAGCAATATCAATTCTTCTGCTCCCGAACTTTTTATGTATCCTTTCCATTTCCTGTGCTTTCCAACACCTTCATTCCAATCGAAGCCGCCGAACTCACAAACGTAAACATCATTAACGGTTATGATCTCACCATCGATTTCATATACAATTTCAAAGGGGAATTCGCCTTCTTTAATTTGCGGTTCGGGAACGCTTTGACAGCTTGAACAGCTAAACGTGATAATTAAAACAAGCAGTATTATAATGCTCTTCTTCACAATACCACCTCCTTTCTGGGATTAGTATATCATAAAACCGTGGAGATTGCAAGGCTTTTGCGGGAAATTGGGGCGTATTAATGAAGCATTCGCTACGCGAATATGAAGCAGAAGCCTTACAGCTTCTATGAAGCGGCGCGCCCGCGCCATGAAGCGAAGCGCACAGTAACCTCTCCGTGTTGCGAAGCAACGCTTCATAGCCGAAGGCTACTTCATGAGTTGCTATGCAACTTGCTTAATGCACCGCAGATGCGCTTCATTGAAAAAGACCAACTCACAAGTGAGTTAGTCTTTTTTCTGTGTTTGGTAACCGTTTTAGATGACATTAAAGCAATGCGATTAAAAGGAAAATAACTGTGGGCAATAATGCAATAAATATTGTAAGCGGAAGCTCTCCTTTTGCCCATCGTACAGTTTGATTGGGAAGGTGCTTTTTTAACTTTTTTAATCCGTACAGTGTAAAGTTTGAAACTTCGACAACATATTCTCTTTTCCTTGCGGGAGCTACGGTAATGGTTATGTAAGCTGCTCGGAAATTTAATCTTGAAAAATGTGTTGCGTTATATTCTACTGCTTTTATATCTCCCCACGGAATAAAAGTATTATCTAGGTATAAGCCTTTTTGTTCAACGACTGCTATTGTTTTCCCAAAGATAACTTTGCTGCAAACAGACAAAAGAAACAAAGGCAATATAAATGCCGCAATCGTCGGCAAAGCCTCGGTGGTAATATTCCAAAGAAGATTCCACGAATTCCAAACCGAAATATTTTGTTTTTCACATTCCAAAATGAATATCATGGGAATAATGGGGGGGAGTGGGGCAAGAAAAACATATAAAATAAAATTAAAGTACTGTCTTCTAATTTTTGTACCGTTAATTTGACTTAAGTCAGGAACATTTTTGTTTAGGGTTTTGCTTTTAAGATATGATAAAAATTTGGGAAAATTCTCTTTTTGCGAGTCGATAGCCAAAACTTTAGGAAAAGCGGTTATTCGGCAGGGTGCACCTTCATTGAAACTAATATCTATTACGTGATCATTCAAAAAAATATTTTTCTTGATCTTTACAGAGTTTATATCCAAGGGAACACGAATTGTATCTGTAATGGTTTTGCCCGATACTAACGCTATTAAAAGAAAATCTTCAGTAAATCCGAAATATCCATAGTATTGTCTTCCGCCTTGCACAAGTAAACCATATATCGGGTGCATAAGTGTTTCGCCATTTTCAAGCATATCCGTAAGGGCTTGAATCATTCGTTCTTTAGCAGTCATTTTCTCACCGCCTTTCTTGGTTTTATTATATCATACTTTCGGTCAAAAATCAACTATCAATCAGCGAACTAAGCAAACGACTGCCGCTCCGTTTGCGCGGAGCGCAACATCGTTGATGCGAAGCATCACATCATTTGCAACTTGTTGCAACATCATTTGATGTGCGAAGCACTCAACCTCGTTCATTTGTGCCGAAAATGAATAACGATGTTCTCGCTTCGCTCGAAATGATGTTGACCTTCGGTCAAATGATGTTGTGCCTGTCGGCACAAATGAAAAAATCCTGAAAGCGATGCTTTCAGGATTTTTTGTGTTTGGTGACCGTTTTAGATGACATCGTTATTTTCGATAACGTCAATCCAGAGAGGAGTCGTTTGCGACAACAGAGCCGCCTTTTTCGTAAACAAAATAAGTATATCCGTTGAGCTGATATTTTACGCAAATATATTTATCGGTTATAAAGATGCAATCTACCCCTGAAAAATCATGGATCGCGGTTAATTTTTTCGTTTCAAAATCAACATAACCAAACTTGCCGTTTGAATCAAGTATATAAGCTCCGTTCTCATCAAAATCTATAATTTGCGTTCTCTTTTTGTCGTACTTGAAAACAGTTCTGAAGTCGTTTGTTTCACGATTGTAGGCTGTAATTTGGTTTTCACTAATGCCACTTATCAGCGGATCCGCCTTCACGGAATCTCGGCGATTGCTCCCCGACGTACAAAACCATATCTCATCGTCCATAGGCTTTGCCAAGCCCTCCATAATACAATAACTGCCATCGGGTTGTGATTTGTACAGGTTTTCAGCAAAGTCCAGAATTGCTCGCTTTTCCGCGCTTGTTTCTTCTTTAGTGATAGACGTAAACCTATCCATGATACGTCCCGCTCCGCTACCAAGCACGTAAAAAGAAAAAGCTTCGGTGTCGAGAGCTCTGCTTTTATACAGCTCCTGCATTTCTTCCTTTGTTAATCCTTTCTCCATACAAAAGCGATCTATTTCTTTGCCTTCATAATTGTACGTAATTACGCACTCATAATATACGTCTGTCATTGTATTCTTCAAATAAGTTCTCAAAAAAGTATACTCTTTAACCGAAGACTCTAAAAATTCATATTTATAAGAATTTACGCTGTCGCGATAAATTTCAGTAGCTTCGGAAATGGTGATATTGCGATCAAATTCCAGCCAATAAACTGTTCCGTCAATTTTATTGATCAGTCGATCCTCAACAACTAACCACGTATCATTTTCAAAAATATGGTCTATTTGTATGTTCGGCATTAAGATACCTTCATTCAGCACAGAACATGATGAAAGTACCAGCATAGATATGAGTAAAATAACACATATAAGTTTCTTCATTTTTCCACCGTCTTTCCGCAATTTGACGTTTATATTATATCATACCCTTGCGGGAAAGTAAAGAAAAATTTGCTCAGCACGAGGGTACTCGCCTTCCGTTTGCGCGGAGCGCAACATCGTTGATGCGAAGCATCACATCATTTGCAACTTGTTGCAACATCATTTGATGTGCGAAGCACTCAACCTCGTTCATTTGTGCCGCGAGCGGCAATGATGTTCTCGCTCCGCTCGAGATGATGTTGACCTTCGGTCAAATGATGTTGTGCCTGTCGGCACAAATGAAAAAATCCTGAAAGCGATGCTTTCAGGATTTTTTGTGTGTTATGACCTTAATAGATGCCACCCCGAAAACATAGTATTTTCAAGGGTTTTAGGTACATTTCAGGGCGTGTTTTATATTTTAAACTCTATTTTTGCATCATTATTCTAAATTTTGGCGTTTTAGGATCTGACCTTAATAGATGACAAGGTCATTTGAAATCAAACTGATTCATAAATTCCTGCTTTAATATCATTGTCTCAACCGTTTCGGCAGGTTGTTCTTTTTCAGTCAATCTACCGTTGAAATATTCAAAGCATTTATGATGTATCTTGTCAAGCTTCGACGTTACAAATAACTGATGTATTATTACGGGTTTGTCCATTTCTTTAACTGTAAGTATAATATCCAATAAATAAAGAGCATTTGGCGGTAATTTAAAAAGGCAAATTATATCAACAATATCCAAGTAAGATACTGAAATATTGAGTAGTGAAAGATATAATAACCAAAGTCTTAGCGGAGCAATGAAAATAGCCAATATAGCGGGAATAATGGATAACATAATGGTAGGAAATGAAACCAATAAAATTGCTTGGTACTTATTCCAAACACCGAAAGTAGGCTTTACGTATCCACCTGCTTTAGAAAATATCTGTTTATATGGAAAGAAGCTTATTCGTTCAACCTTTCTTCCCGAAATCCAACAAAAAAGAGCGTGGCATAATTCATGTATTGGCAGACAAAGAAGCGATATTGCAAGAAGTAATAGCCACTTATTTGATAGTTCTTTATGATTGACAAATACAAATGCAATGAAAGGAATTGCAAGCAACAATATAAAAATCTTCTTTAAGTTTTGCAATTTAGAATTTAAATGAACTTGTTCCGCATTTTCCCAAGTGTATGATAGACGTGGGTGAAAATGCGATTCATTTTTAAAGAAAAC
>JAZRTS010000120.1:0-4702 GCA_045652135.1 Eubacteriales bacterium
CGATAATGAATATTCGCTTGAAGTCACCTGTTCAAAGGGTACGTACATCAGAACGCTTTGCGCCGACATCGGCAAAAAGCTCGGTTGCGGAGGTGTTATGGCGTCACTCCGCCGTACCGTATGCGGTGAGTTTTCACTTGAAAAAGCCTACACTCTTGAACAGCTTGAAGAAATGACGCTTGAAGAAAGGTTATCGCACCTTTACCCGACGGAGGATGTTTTTGCATCACACCCCGTCTGCACACTTGACGGCTTTATGCTGAAATTATGCCGTGACGGTGCGGAAATTTACCAAAGTAAGATAAAAACAAATTATCCGGACGGAAGCTATGTGCGCCTTTACGATAAAGACGGCTTTTTTGCCCTCGGCAAGGTGTCGGAGTTTGAATCGGGAAGTGCGATAAAGCCCGTTAAGGTGTTCAGATTAAAATAAGATTTTACAATATCAAAACACATTTTAAGCAAGCGCCACCCCGGACCCCCCACCGGGGGTGGCGCAGATTTCCTACGGAAATCTATTTTATATTTTAATGCAAAATTAATTAAAACAGGTATATATGGAATTATTAAAACAATTTATAAAATGCGACGGTGAGTACAAGGCTTTACTTGAAAGCCGCCGTATAATGCCCAAAAACCGCCCGAAGCCCGTGCTTGTCGGCGGTCTTTGCGCCGGCGCTGTTGTGCCGTTTTTGTCGTCGCTGTGCGATGACCTTGAAAAATGTCCGAAGCTGATATTACAAAGCGACGAAAAAGAATGCCTGCGTATGTACAATAGACTGTCGTCCGCAGGCCTTTGCTGCGCCGTTTATCCCGTGCGTGATTTTATGCTTCATAACGTAACGTCATCACACGAATATGAGCAAAGCCGTCTGTCAACGCTTGCAGGTATCGTCAAAGGTACGCTTGACTACGTTATTGCAACCCCCGATGCCGCTTGCCAGCTCACAGTTCCCGAGGATATCTTCAAGGGAAATGCAAGAACGTATAAGATAGGCGACACGCTCTCGCTTTATGAATTTGCAGAGTATCTCATTTTCTGCGGTTACACACGTGTTGAAAGTGTTGACAACATCGCGCAGTTTTCCATTCGGGGCGGTATATGCGTCGTGTTTGTGCCGGGTGACGATTACCCTCACAGAATGGAGCTTTTTGGTGACGAAATAGATTCAATAGGTATATTTGACATAATCTCGCAAAGACGAATCGAGAATAAAGATGAGTTTTCCGTTTTTCCTGCAAGGGAGATAATTATGTCGGATGATTCAGTTTACGCTGTCATCAACGCCGCATCCGCACAGCTTAAAAAGACGAGGAAAGAAAGCGCGAAAAAGACGCTGGAAGCAGAGCTTGATGCAATAGACAACGCCTCAGAGCTTCTTTTTGCCGATAAATATATAAATGTAATATATGAAAAGCCGTCAACGCTGTTTGACTATTTCAAGCGTGACGGTGTATACTCTGCCATTATTGTTGACAATCCGACAAACGTGTATACGCGTTCGCGGTCAAGTGCAAAGCTTGAAGAACAAGCGGTGTGCGACATTGTGGAAAGCGAGGAGCTTTCATCAAAATATGCACGATTTTCGATATCACCCGACGATATGAGCGAGATAATAAACAATTCCGCATCAATTACGCTTGACTTTTTTGCAACGTCGTCCGGTAAGTTTTACGAAAGTTATATTTTTAAATCAAAAAATCAGATGATGTACTCAAATATGCAGGAAATGCTGTGTGAGGATGTCAAAAACTACGTGAGATTTAAGTATTCCGTAATTTTGCTTTGTGAAAATGAGGCTGTCGGTAAAAATTATGCGCGCCTTTTGGAGGATGCCGACGTATATGCACCCGTGTGTGAATACTCTGAATTTAAGCGGGACCGTACGGAGCTTTACGGAAAAGCCGTCATACTGTACGGACAGAACCGCACGGGCTTTATTATGGAAACGAGTCGTGTTGCGTGCATTTCCCTTTATATTGCGCAAAGTGCGTATTCAAAGCTCGTTACAAAGTCATCGCATAAGGGTAAAAAAATTTCTGCAAAAGAAAAAATTATGTCTTATGCCGACCTTGAGGTGGGCGATTACGTCGTTCACGACGTTCACGGTATAGGACTTTATGAGGGGATGAAGAATCTCACGAGTTACGAGGGTATTTCGCGTGACTTTTTGCAGATAAAATATGACGGCGGCTCAACGCTGTATGTGCCTTGCGACAGACTTGACGTTTTGAGTAAATATATCGGTCAAAGACAGTCAGACGGCTCAGTCAAGCTCAATAAAATGGGCGGCGCTGAGTGGGGACGCGCAAAAAGCCGCGTTAAAGCCGCAGTTAAAGAAATGGCAAAGGAGCTTATCGACCTTTACGCAAAGCGTATGCGATTGCAGGGCCACGCATTTGCAAAGGATGATGACTTACAAAGGCAGTTCGAAGCGTCGTTTGAGTTTGAGGAAACGGAAGGACAGCTTTCCGCCACGGCGGATATAAAGCGTGATATGGAAGACGCACATCCTATGGACAGACTTCTGTGCGGTGACGTCGGATTCGGTAAGACGGAGGTTGCGCTCCGCGCGGCATTCAAGGCGGCTTGTGAAGGTAAACAGGTCGCAATACTTGTGCCGACGACGATTCTTGCGGTACAGCATTATCAGACGGTCTGCGCAAGAATGAGGGGCTATGCGCTCAATATCGAGGTCATTTCAAGATTTAAAACACCGAAGGAAACTGCAAATATCCTGCGCCGACTGAAGCGCGGCGATATCGATATTATAGTCGGTACGCACAGGCTTATTTCGAAAGATGTTGAATTTAAGGATCTTGGTCTTATAATCATCGACGAAGAACAGCGCTTCGGTGTTGCGCACAAAGAAAAGCTGAAAATGATATCTGGCAATGCAGATGTTCTTACGCTCACGGCAACACCGATACCGAGAACGCTTAATATGGCTCTCGGCGGTATCAGAGATATGAGCGTGCTTGACGAGCCTCCCGTTGACCGTATGCCTCCGCAAACATACGTTATGCAGTACGATGAGGCGGTTATCGAGGAAGCAATAAGACGTGAATTGCGCCGAGGCGGTCAGGTGTTCTATCTTCACAATAACGTCGAAACGATAGACAGAACGGCTTACCGTGTGTCGCAGATGGCGCCCGATGCACAGATAGCGATAGCGCACGGAAAAATGGACAAAGAGGAGCTTTCCGACATCTGGCATCATGTAATAGAGGGGAATATCGACATCCTCGTTTGTACAACTATCATAGAAACGGGTGTTGACGTGCCGAATGCGAACACACTTATTATTGAAAATGCCGACAAAATGGGGCTTTCACAGCTCCACCAGATAAGAGGACGTATCGGACGTTCATCCCGCCGTGCGTATGCGTATCTTACGTATAAGCCTGATTCTATGCTGACGGAGATAGCCGCAAGACGTCTGGGAGCGATAAGAGAATACACGGAATTCGGTTCGGGTTTTAAAATCGCACTTCGTGACCTTGAAATAAGAGGCGCAGGCAATCTTCTCGGCGCGCAACAGCACGGACACATTGAGTCTGTCGGCTACGATATGTATATAAAACTGCTTAACGATGCCGTAATTGAGGAAACAGGCGGACAGGTCAAGCAGAAAAAGACGGAATGTACGGTCGATGTGCAGTATTCTGCGTTTATTCCCGAAAAGTATATTAAAAGTGCTCAGACGAGAATTGAAATATACAAAAAAATATCGCACATTCAAAGCGAGGCAGACCTTGATGACGTAGCGGACGAGTTGCTTGACCGTTTCGGTGATCTTCCGCCGAGCGTTGAAAATCTGCTTGATATATCGTATATCAGGGCGCTTGGCGAAAAGCTCGGCGCGGTGCGTATTGACCAGAAGGGCGACCGCATCGTTATAACACCCGATATGACCGACTTTGGTAAATGGGTGGATATCGTATCAAGATGCTCTGACCGAATGGTTATATCACCGGGGAAAACTCCCACGATCGTCTATAAAATAAAAAAAGGCGACAAGCCGCTTTCATATTTGAAAAAGGTGCTTGCAGCAAATTGAATATTTACGGCGGGGTATCTCCCGCCGTATTTTTACGCAAATGAAAGTGGGTGTCTTTCAGGGCGGCACGTTTCGCTTTTTGCGAAACCGACGGTGCGTAATTACAAACAGTTGCGGTAAATCTGCGCACGCACTGTCGAATTCACGCATAGCGTGAATTGTGCCGCCCCCCGATGAAACGAACAAAAATGGGTTCAAACGGGAGATTCGTGAATCTCCCCTACAACACCACACCAAATAAAACGAACGGAAATGGGTTTTAATCGGGCGATAGTAGTTCGCAGACTGCGAACTACATGAGTCCGCCCCTACGGCATCACGTTGAATATAATGAACGAAAATGGGTTCGAACGGGAGATTCGTGAATCTCCCTACAACACCACACCAAATAAAACGAACAAAAATGGGTTTTAAATCGCGCAAAAAAAGGAAAGCGTGATGCTTTCCTTTTTTGTTATTTACTTAACGTAAATTATGCGCGAACCTTCTTGGAAACTACAACGCCTGCAAGAGCGATCATAGCAACTGTAACGATAGCTACTACGAATGCATCGCTTGTTGTGGGGTTGTCAGGTGTTTCGCCTGCATCGGGTGTTTCGCCTGCATCGGGTGTTTCACCTGCATCAGGTGTTTCGCCTGTG
>JAZRTS010000121.1:0-7838 GCA_045652135.1 Eubacteriales bacterium
CGTCCAGTTCGCTTTGCGTACTGATTGGCGCCGTCCCCTTGCCAATTCCAAACGGGGCGTCCGGTTCGCTTTGCGGACTGATTGGCGCCGACCCCTTGCCGATTCCCCACGGGTCGTCGAGGGCGCCGACCCCTACTTTATTTTATCCCAATATGCTTTTGCGGCTTGTTCTGTTTTGTTCGAGCCGTATTCATAGTATATTCTGTCCTTGATGTCATTCGGCAGGTACTGCTGTTTTACATAATCGTTTTCGTAAGCGTGGGGATATTTGTACCCTATGCCGTGGCCGAGCGTTTGTGCCCCTGCGTAATGGCTGTCAAGCAGATGGTCGGGGATATTTTTGCCGAGCCCCTGCGATATGTCCGATGCCGCACGCTCATACGCTTCGAGCGCCGTGACGGATTTGGGTGCTGTTGCAAGCATTATCGTGCAGTTTGCAAGCGGAATTCTCGCCTCGGGTATACCGAGGGTGAGTGCCTGCTGACAGCACGCATACGTTATCGCCGCTGCCATCGGGTATGCCGCACCGATATCCTCGGAGGCTATGACCGACAGACGGCGCACAACGCTCAAAAGCTCACCTGCGCCGAGGAGCTTCGCAAGATAAAACACAGATGCATCGGGGTCCGATCCTCTTATCGACTTTTGCAGTGCGGACAAAAGATCGTAATGGCTGTCGCCGTCCTTGGCAAATGCACCTTGTCCACGCATAGCATCGGGGATGAATTTATCTGCAAGCTCACGTGTTATCTCGTTTTCGGAAGCATACCAGATATGCTCAAGCATACCGATGGATCGTCTGACGTCACCTCCGCATACAGAGGCAATATATTCAAGAGTATCAGTATTGCACGCAACATTTTTATTATTTTCATTATTCAAAAGGTTCAATGCCTTTTCAAGCCTTACGGCGCACATTTTCGGTGTAACGGGCTTGAACTCAAACACGGCACTTCGTGAAATAACAGCGCTGTAAACCGAGAAAAACGGATTTTCAGCCGTTGAAGCTATAAGCGTTATACGTCCGTCCTCAATATACTCAAGAAGCGACTGCTGCTGTTTTTTGTTGAAATACTGTATTTCATCGAGGTACAGCAGTATTCCGCCCTCACCCATTGCCGAATCCGTTTGCTCGGCAATGCTCTTGACATCGGCAAGCGATGCCGTTGTGGCGTTGAGCTTATACATCGTCATATTTGATTTTTTTGCAATTATATTGGCGCTTGTTGTTTTGCCCGTTCCGGGAGGGCCGTAGAATATCATATTTGTCAGATACCCGGACTCCGTCATTTTACGAAGCGAGCCGTTTTTACCGAACAGATGCTCCTGCCCTACGATGTCATCAAATTCTTCGGGCCTCATTCTGTCTGCCAAAGGGCGTACTATCATATATTTCTCCGATTTTAATTTTCGTATCAGGGGATAAACGGGTCGTCCGGTTCGCTTTGCGAACTGATTGGCGCCGACCTATTTCAACACACATTATACACCCCCTGCGCCAAATCGTCAAGGGCGGTGGTGAATTTTAATAATTAATTTGTTGACACGGTGTTTTTTGTGTGGTAAAATTACCTCGACACAAATCTAAACGGAGAATAATATGAAAAAAATAATTTTTATTTTACTTGCCGTTTCCCTTATACTTTCATCGTGCTTCAATGTAAAGACTGACGATGGCACGAACGCGGAAACGAAGGCTGATGAGGTAATTGACAGCAGCTGTTTTCACACAGACACCGATGACAACGGAAAGTGCGACAAATGCACGGGCTCGGTTCTGGCAACGCTTGATTTTTACGCTATCAACGACCTGCACGGAAAATTTGCCGACACATCGGCAAACGAGGGTGTTGACGAGCTTACTACATATCTTAAAAACTGCAAGGAAGCCGATGACCATTCCGTTATTCTTTCATCGGGTGATATGTGGCAGGGCACATCGGAATCAAACCTGACAAAGGGTAAGCTCATAACCGATTGGATGAATGAGATAGACGTTGTCAGTATGACACTCGGCAACCACGAATTTGACTGGGGAAGCGAATTTATAAAGGAAAATAAAGAAATAGCCGAATTCCCTTTTCTTGCAATAAACGTATATGACAGAACAACAAAACAGCGTGCCGATTTCTGCGCACCGTCGGTCACCGTGCAGAGGGGCAACGTCACAATAGGCATCATCGGCGCTATCGGCGACTGTTATTCTTCTATCTCACCCGACAAATCAGAGGATGTTTTCTTTAAAACGGGTGACGAGCTGACAAACCTCGTAAAAACCGAATCAGAGAAGCTTCGTGCCGAAGGCGCTGACATAATCGTTTATTCCCTTCATGACGGCTACGGCAGAACAAAAGACGGTGTTTCGTCTGTTTCGGGAAATGAAATCGCATCGTATTATGACATAAGCCTTTCACGCGACGGATACGTTGACCTTGTGTTTGAAGGTCACACGCACAGAAGCTACGTACTCAAAGACCCTTACGGTGTATATCACCTGCAGGACGGCGGAGATAATGATGGAATTTCTCACGTCGAGGTTGAGGTCAATTTTGCAAATTCAAACGTGAAGACGGATACGGCTGAATTTATATCCATCAACAAGTACGATTCTCTGAAGGATGACCCTATCGTTTCCGAGCTTCTTGAAAAATACAAGGACGATATCGCACAGGGCAGTCTTTCAATAGGAAATAATAAATATAAAAGAAGCGGTGATGAAATGCGCCGTCTTGTTGCAGAGATGTATTACAAAAAAGGCGTTGAAAGATGGGGCAGCCGTTACGATATAGCCCTCGGAGGCGGTTTTGTTTCGATAAGAAGTCCCGGATATCTTGCCAAGGGCGAGATAACATATTCGATGGTACAAACGCTTTTCCCGTTTGACAATCCGCTTGTCCTTTGCAGTATCAAGGGTTCGGATCTTCTGAACAAATTCATCAACACAAACAATTCGAATTATTTCGTCTACTGCAAGGAAAACCTCGGACAGATAGACAAAAACGGCACATACTACGTGGTAGTTGATACCTACACATCGCAGTATGCACCGAATAACCTCAAAGAAGTTGAAATGTACAGCGAAAGCATTTTCGCCCGTGACTTGGTGGCTGACCACATCGCCGCAGGCGGTCTTTCCTGACAGCTTACTTACATTTCGGACGCATGGCGGCGGAAACACGGAGTGCAAAATCCTTATCCGCCGCTTCAAAATACGAAAGCACACGTTTAATGATATCGTTCCTGCAAAGCTTAAGCTCAACGGCAATGTTATCGGCAAGCGTGTTCTTTTCTTTTTCCGTCATACTCCTGTATCTTTCACCCGCTTGCGTGAAATAATCGGGCGGTATAACCGGATGCGGTTCAACAGTTCCTTGTGCGCAAACAGGCTTCGGTGTGCGTATTGATGATACCTCGGGGCGATTATTTGCAAGACTGTTGGGTGAGTAGTTTATCGGATTGGGATTGAAAACATACGTCATTTCACCGTCACGCTGATTGTTTTCGGGCATAAATTTAGGGCTGTTAACGGGAAGCTGTGTAAAGTTCGTGCCTATTCTGTAGCGCTGTGTGTCAAGGTAGGAAAAAACTCTGCCCTGAAGCATTTTGTCATTTGAAAATTCAATGCCCGGCACTATATTTGCAGGGCAAAATGCCGATTGCTCGACCTCTGCAAAAAAGCTTTTCGGGTTTCTGTTGAGTGTCATCATACCGACACGCATAAGGGGAAAATCACGCTCGCTCCACACCTTGGTATCATCAAGTATGTTGAAGCTTTGACACGATGCTTCTTCCTCTGTCATAAGCTGAACACAAAGCTCGTATTTCGGGTAGTCACCCCTTTCTATCGCCTCATAAAGCAGGCGCACCGCAATATCGGGGTCGGCACCTGCCAAATATTCAGCCTCCTGCCTCGTTATCGTCTCAACGCCCTGCTGTGTTTTCCAGTGGTATTTAACGTACCGTCTTTCACCCCTTGCATTTACCCACACAAAGGTGTTTACACCGAAGCCGTCAATGTGGCGGTAATCTTTTATCGTTCCCATATCGGAATAAAGCCACGTTATCATATGTGTAGCTTCGGGTGAGAGTGATACAAAATCCCAGAATCTTTGATTATCACGCAGGTTTGTGTCGGGCGACGGCTTAAGCGAGTGTATCAGGTCGGGAAATTTGATGGCATCGCTTATGAAGAAAACCGGAATGTCATTGCTGACAAGGTCGTAAATGCCGTGGTCTGTGTAAAACTTTACGGCAAAGCCTCTGGGATCACGCACGGTGTCGGCTGAACCTTTACCGCCGATTACCGTTGAAAAGCGGACAAAAACATCTGTCTGCTTGCAGGGTGACTGCAGAAAATCCGCAGATGTGTATTTGCTCATACTCTGATACGGCTTGAATACACCGTATGCGCCTGCGCCCTTGGCATGCACTACACGCTCCGGTATGCGTTCACGGTCGAAATGAGCCATTTTATCTATAAATCTTACATCTTCCAGAACCGCAGGACCGTTTTCGCCCACGGTAAGTGTATTTGAATCGTTCGTTATAGGTCTGCCCAGTGAGTCTGTCATATATCCGGGCATATTTAAATTGTGTTTACAGTTGTCCATATAAAGCCTCCTTTACTGAAAGTATATTCACCAAATACATTTTTGACAAAATTGCGTTGGTGACAGCGAAACAAAATACTCATAAAGGACTTGTATTTTTTTTGATTATATGCTATAATAGAAAGGATAGTTCTGTGAAAAAATAAAGTAAAGCATTTTTGTTAATGTATTATTTACATTTTTTACAACAAAACACATACATTTTTATTGACAAACGATAAAAAATAGTGTAAACTGTAATTGCTTACACAGATAGCGCCCACCGGCGGAGGCGGTATCAAAAATACTATGCGCCGGAGATAGGATATATGATGGATAAGGCAAAGGTTTTAGAGCTTGAGAAGATCGCAAACGGCATCCGCCGTGACATCGTGACTCAGGTATATTCCGCAAACTCGGGACACCCGGGCGGTTCACTTTCCATTGCGGATGTTTTGACATATTTGTATTTCGAAAAGATGAATGTAAAAGCAGACGATCCCAAGTGGGAGGACCGTGACAGATTCGTTCTGTCAAAGGGCCACGCTTCCCCCGCAATTTACGCAACACTCGCGGCAAAGGGATTTTTCCCGAAGGAGGAGCTTGTTAAGTTCCGTAATATCGAAAGCTTCCTGCAGGGACACCCCGATATGAAGCACACACCCGGTGTTGATATGTCAACAGGTTCACTCGGTCTCGGCATTTCCGCCGCTTGCGGTATGGCACTCGGCGCTAAGACTCAGAAGAAGGACTTCCGTGTATATGCGGTACTCGGCGACGGTGAAATTGCAGAAGGTCAGGTATGGGAAGCGGCGATGTTTGCGGCTCACTACAAGCTTGACAATCTCTGTATTTTTATTGACAACAACGGTCTTCAGATAGACGGTGAAATAGAAAAGGTTATGAACTCAACACCTATCGACAAGAAGTTCGAGGCATTCGGCTGGAACGTTCAGATGATAGACGGTCACGACTTTAACGCTATTGAAGCGGCTGTAAATGCGGCAGAATCATTCAAGGGCGCACCCTCTGTTATCATCATGAAAACAACAAAGGGCAAGGGCGTTTCTTACATGGAAGGCAAAGCAAGCTGGCACGGCGCCGCACCCAATAAAGAACAGTACGAGCAGGCGATGAACGACCTTGCTATGGCTGACTGAGAAAGGGAGGATGTTTGAAATGGCAGATAAGATAGCTACAAGAGAAGCATACGGAGCAGCCCTTGCGGAATTCGGTGCTAAATACGATAATCTGGTCGTGCTTGATGCAGACCTTGCGGGCGCAACAAAGACAGGCGTATTCGCAAAAGCATTCCCAGAAAGATTTTTCGACTGCGGTATTGCAGAGGGTGATATGGTAACTGTTGCGGCAGGACTTTCAACAACAGGTCTTGTTCCCTTCGCTTCCTCCTTTGCAATGTTCTTGGCAGGCAGAGCGTTTGAACAGATAAGAAACTCCGTGGGTTATCCACACCTCAACGTTAAGCTCGGCGCAACACACGGCGGTATTACCGTCGGTGAGGACGGCGCAACACACCAGTGCCTTGAAGACTTTGCTCTTATGCGCACTATCCCCGGTATGACTGTAATTTGCCCCTGCGACGCTGTCGAAACAAGAGCAGCAGTTGAAGCGGCAATCAAATACAACGGCCCCGTTTATCTCCGTTTCGGACGTGCGGCAACACCCGTGCTGTTCGACAAGGAAACGTATGAATTCACTTGGGGCAAGGGTGTCGTTATGGCAGACGGTGACGATGCGGCAATTATCGCTTGCGGTACGATGGTAGACATCGCACTTTCCGCACGTGAGCTTCTGAAGGCTGACGGAATCAACGCAAGAGTTATCAATATGCACACGATAAAGCCCATCGACAAGGAGCTTGTACTGAAAGCGGCAGCTGAAACAGGCGCTATCGTAACGGCTGAGGAGCACAATATTCTCGGCGGTCTCGGTGAGGCTGTTTGCGGAGTTGTTTCCGAAACTAACCCCGTTCCCGTGCTTCGTGTGGGAACAGAAGATACCTTCGGCAGAAGCGGTAAGGTTCCGCCTCTTATGGAAATGTACGGTCTTACAGCTGAAAACATTGCCGCAAAGGTAAAGAAGGCAATTTCGCTCAAGAAATGATGAATTTTAAATATTTAAGCACATCCGCGCTTAAAGTTATTGCACTGCTCGCAATGGTCGTTGACCATTGCGGGCTTGTGTTATATTATTGGGCTTACAAATTCCACGGCTGTCCCGAAACCGTTTATACGGCTATGCGGTACATCGGGCGGATATCGTTCCCGATATACTGCTTTTTGCTTGCCGAAGGATTTGTGCATACGAAAAACGTGAAAAAATATGCCTTGAACGTTTTGACTTTTGCGTTTATATCGGAAATACCGTTTGACTATATGCTCAAATATAAACCGTTCACGCTTGAATGTCAGAACGTAATGTTCACGCTGTTTTTCGGTATTTGCGCTATGTATTGCGCAAAAAAGACAAAAGAAGGTAAATATATTTATTTGCCGCTTGGTGTCATACCGTTTCTGCTTGCGCACTTCTTGAATACCGACTACGGTGCGTGGGGCGTTAGTCTGATGCTTTTATTCTATTTACTGCGTGAATATCCCGCATTTATGTACGGCATCGCATCGGCAGTTCTGTTTATAAAGCATATAGCAGCGACGTTTGCCGTATTGCCGATAATGATGTATAACGGACAGCGCGGAAAAATACGTATCAAATATTTCTTTTACGTATTTTATCCTGCTCATATCATAATTTTGTGCGTAATAAGATATATCGTTTTCGGTTTCTGAATTTAAATTTCATTTCCGTATCCGTATTGCCGTCACAAGCAGTATGATATATTCAAGTAATGCACATTATTCCGCTTTGACGTTTTTCACAGAACGTCACGGATGTAAGACTTACACCGCGGATCCACATAGCATCACAGCCTTATACACAGTAAATAAACTTATAAAAACAGAGCAAGCCCTATGAAAATTGAGCTTGCTCTGTTTATTATTTTTTGATTTTACCAATTATCTCGCATACACATTCTTCTGCGTTCATAAATGTGCAATCAACGGTTATATCTGCATATTTTTCATAAAGAGGCGAACGTCTTTTGAAAAGTTCTTCAATGCTTTCACCCTTTTTCATCACAACACCGCGTGTTCTGATGTTTGACAGCCGTTCATTAAGACTTGACACCGGTACTTTAAGATATACAATAGTGGAATTTTTTTCAAGATG
>JAZRTS010000122.1:0-3630 GCA_045652135.1 Eubacteriales bacterium
CGCCGTTTTCCAGAGCCGTAGAGAATATTCTTGAATCGGGCAGTTACCGCACTCTTTTTCGGATTAAAATGAGTGGTCAGAGCACCGCGATTACGTCTGCATCTTTGGATAATGTCAAGCATCACATCCGCATATGCAGCACGTGCCGCATCGCTGCTTCCGCTCAGTACCTTTTCGTCACAGGACAACTCCATTTCCATCTCACATTGAAAAGCCGCAATATGTACCAGCGGATTAAACCAGTTCAGAGAACAGGCAATCAGTTCCGCAAGCTTCATGTACAAATCACCGCGCTTGCAGTGCGTGACTTCGTGGGCGAGAGTACCAACAAGTCCGTTTTCGGTAAATGCAATGTCGGGGAGCACGATTCTGCGGTGAAAGATTCCGAATGCGGCAGGAGAGTGGATACCCGAAGCCACAAGTAAGGTCGGCTGTTTCTTAATTCCGTATTTCTTGCATATGACGCTGAAAATCTGCTGTGTGCGGTTGTCCACCGCCTTTGCACTGCGCAGAATTTTTCTTGTGTACAGAACATACGCCGAAAGATTCCATACAAAAAACACTACCACACCCGCAAGATATACGATTCCGGCGATATCGAGAATCTGTTTCAGCAATGTCGGCTGTTCAGCAGGAGTTTCGATAATAGCTTCCTCCGGGATCACAGGTTCTGTCTGATCCGTAGGAAGAGTCGGTGCATTCCCGGGATTCGAGGGATCCGTATTCGGGCCACTCGGCACGGTCGGAATGGCAGGTGCACTCGGCACAGTCGGATTTACTATAATGTCACCGGAATCAGAAGGCTGATTCTGCGTGATCGGAGCTGTATTTTCCGACGGTGCGGAAGAAACGTCCTCGTTCTGCACAAGTGCTGTTTCAATGGGAATTTCAATCAAAGTCGGCAAAAGTCCAAAGCTGAATGGGAGTGTAAGCCGCAGCATGACCAGCACCCATATGATGTACCGGCATTTCGCAGTAAATTTTCCGCCGAATACTTTCAGGCCGAGAAGCAAAAGTGCGATGAACAGAGACATACCAATGGTAATTTCAAATACGCCTAAAACAAAGTTTGCCACGGTTACTCTCCTTTCTTGCGCTTCAGAAGTGCGGTCAGCTCCTCCAGATCCTTGTCAGAAAGTCCGTCCGTATCCAGAAGTGACGCGATCATTTTCTTTGGAGATCCACCGAAGAAGCGGTTCATGAACGTTTTTTCCTCTCCCTTGCGATACGCCTTTTCGGAAATAATCGGAGAAAAACGATGCTTGTATTCGCTTTTATCGCAAGCAACAAAGCCCCGTTCCTCCAGACGAGCCAGCAATACGTGAACCGTCCCCGATCTCCACGGACGGGCTTCAGCAAGCTTTTGGGTTATTTCGCTCACATTGAGTGGCTTCTCTGCGTGCCACAGTACCAGCATCACCTCAAGCTCCGTGTCGGGTATCCGTTCTATCATAGTTGTTGTCATTGTAAACCACGCCTCCTTAATCGTTTTTCTATGTTATAGTACATTGCAAGCCTTAACATTTGTTTACGCTTTTAGTATATCACAAGCCTTAACATTTGTCAACGGTTTTGAGGAATGTTTATGAATACAGATAGAAAAGGCGCGGTTGTCTTGAAGTGGATCCCGCACCTTTTCAAATCTCTATTTACTTCACTTACCAAAATGATATAAATACATATCTTCCATATTCGGACGTTCCGGGGTCGCATCATTATGCGGCTTCTCACGGGAGAGCATACGGAGTACGCTGATCTCTCCGTCGTGCATAATGTTACTGCAAGGATATTTTTCCGCAAAATCTCTTTCATTTTCGCAAGGAACAGACACAGTCCAAACCATTCCGTCAAGTTCGTGGAGAAGATCGTGAGGCTTTTGAACCGTAAGCACTTGCCCCTTTTTCAGCAGAATCATTACATTTGCAACGGCTTCAAGATCAGAAACGATGTGTGTAGATAATAATACCGTCTTTTGTCTTGATAGATTGCTGATAATACCGCGGAATCTGATGCGCTCCTCCGGGTCAAGTCCCGCAGTAGGTTCATCCAGCACCAGGATATCGGGATCGCCAAGAAGCGCCTGTGCAATTCCAACTCGCTGACGCTGACCGCCGGATATGCCTTTCATTTTTTGATTACGCTTCTCATACAGTCCCACCATTTCAAGCAAATCACCCGTTTGTTTTTTCGCTTCAAATTTACTAAGCCCTTTCAATCGTGCAATATATAAAAGATACTGTTCTGCGGTGTAGTTTGGATAAAATCCGAAATCCTGCGGAAGATAGCCAAGTCTGCGGCGAAAGTCTGCACCGAGGAGGGCGATATCCTTGCCGTCAAGCAAGACTCTGCCCGTGGAAGGTTTCAGAAGATCGGTCATAATCCGCATCAAAGTGGTTTTACCCGCACCATTCGGCCCCAATAATCCGTAAACACCGTTGTCAAGCGAAAGATTTATCCCCGATAAAGCGGGAAAATCTCCGTAAAGTTTACTGATATTTTCAAACACAAGTTTCATAACAATTTGCGTTCCTTTCTCCTGTAAATAGACAAAATAAATACTCCGACAATCATGACCGGATACCATATACCCCAAAATGCGGGTAACGAATAAACCCATCGGCCTCTTAAAAATTCCGTGAAAAATCCGTATCGAATAAACCAAAACAGATCAAATTCTTCGATTATTCCGATATTGATAAAATAACTGATGGCAAACGGAAGACCACATATGCACATAGAGGCAGGTTGATTTGAAATAGCATCACATACAAACGCTGATACAAGAAAGTAACCGACTGCACCTACAATAACAGCAGGCGTATGAGAAGAAAATCCATAAATCCAATCTGTCGGTGCAATAGAACCGCGCCCGATGATCAGCGTAATGCCGATATTCGCTATGGATAAGATTACCACGCCGAAGATAGCCATAAGGCATCCTGCCGCCAGACGTTCAAAGTACAGTTTCTTTCGACCATACGCTGTGCTTGCAATGACCGAATATGTGTTGTTTTCATAATCCACAGAAAATCGGTGAATGAGGACAAGCAGTATCAAAAAGGCAACTGTGATTGAACCGAGCCTGCTCCAATATTCATCCGATAATGTCCAGTAGCTATCCAAACGATGTTTGAAATCCAGATATGCAAAGATTGTCCTTGCACCGATCCCGGCAATCAGTACCAACCAATACAATGGGGTACGCAATATATGTTTTATTTCGGCTCTCATTTTCGGTCCTTCTTTCGCCATAGCTGCCATAGAAGAACACCTTCCGCTAAAACAATACCGATCACCAACAGAACCGTTTTCCACGCACTATTCCAATCACCGGTCCAATTCAGAATTGGAAAGCGGGAATAGGACTCCTGCAGCATAAATCCGGCGAAACTGAACCGCCATACAGTATCCGCAATATCAATGGCGATTCCTCGCAGAAAGCTTGAACCCACAAGATAATAAATCAGCAATGCGAGATATGTTCCTCCGCTGATACAGATGGTAAGTGCTGTACGTTTTGTAAGCGTTGCCACGAGCATAACAAAGCCTGCAAAATACAATACACCAAAGAACAAAAACAGATATTGAACGATACTGTATACGAGGTTGGGAACTGCAGGCACCCCATTC
>JAZRTS010000123.1:0-20591 GCA_045652135.1 Eubacteriales bacterium
TGTGCGCAAAAGTAATCTTTGCTGTCGTGTTCTCCGTTACACCGCCAAGTATCTCCTTTGCTTCCGCAAGCACACAGTCAACGCCTGCATTTTTCAATTTATATGCACACAACACACCCGCAATACCGCCGCCGATTATCAGTACGTCGGTGTTTTTCTTTTTTTCAAGCGAGCCGAAGCAAACCTTGCGAATATCCTTTTGCCAAACAGATTCCATACCGTTTCCTCCGAGTTATAATACAGTTAGTCTTTACATTTTACATAGGATTATACTTACAAAAGCAAGCCGCTTTTACATCAAGGTCTTTGAATACGGAAATATCGACAGTACACACCGTATTTCAGGTAATTATGTGCAAAATATTGTATTTTCATAATTTATATGGTATATTATATAAAAATACTTTTCGGCAAAACGAGGAGAAAAATATCATGGGTACACCTGTATTATACCAAATAACACCCGACTGCGATATGCTTATGAACTGCTACGTTATAAAAACAAAAAACGGCAAACTTATAGTCATTGACGGAGGCGGTGCAGGCTCTGAAAAAAATAACGGATACTTATATAAAAAGCTTCAGGAAATAAGCGGTGAGGAATGTCCCTCTATCGATGCGTGGTTTTTATCCCACATGCACGATGACCACACAAATGAATTTATCATAATAGGAAATGACGAATCGAAAAAGATAACTGTTAAAAACGTGTATATGAATTTTGCCTCACGTGAATTTATGAAAAGCTCCGAAGGCGGACATTTTGCGTATCTTTACGACGGTATCATATCAGCATACGACCGCTTCTTCGGCAGGGGTGCATTTGAAAAAGTAAACGGAAAGACCGCATTTGAGGGCGATGTCATTGAAATTGACGGAGTTAGATTTGAAATAATGCTCACCGTGTCAGACGAGGAAAAAGAAAAGAATATCAACGACACATCGATGATATTCAAAGCTTTTATAAACGGACAAAGCGTTCTTTTTTTGGGTGACGGACACCTTGAAGTAAGCCAAAGGCTTATCGAAAAGTACGGCGATACTTTAAAAAGCGACATCGTGCAGATGGCGCACCACGGACAAAACGGTGTGACATTTGAAGTATACAAAACCGTCAACCCGAAGCTGTGTCTGTGGCCGACACCCATCTGGGTATACGAAAATAAACAAGGCATCTATCAGACCACCGAGGTAAGACGCTTTATGATGGATATGGGTATTAAGCATCACATCGTCGCAGGAGTAGACCTTACACAGTCGCTGAAGTTCCCGGTTGATTTCGATCGATTGCCCGAAAACGATATAACACCGTAACTTGTCGCCGCATAATTCAACAGAAGAATTAGATATAACGTCAGAGAATAATCGGTTTATCCGTGCACATACATCGCTATACCGCACGCGAACAATTATTATTTCAACATTTCTTTTGCGGCGCCAAACACCTTTCCCTCTGCGTAGCTCATCATCGCATTATTGCCCCAAGCATAGCACACAGCAAAAATCACAACTGACAATGCATTAAGAATGTACTGCTCCAAAATAAAACCCGATATAAATATTCCTATAATTACAACACCTATAAAGCACAAAATCGCAATATGGTCATAAAGCCACTTTTTCTTGAAAAATCTAAGTTTTTCCTTATATGTGAAAATACTTTCCACAGAATTCTTCAGATTTTTCTCTGCTTCCGCTTTATATTCTTCATCGTTGAGCCTTTTTCCGCAAAGTATCTCGTTTATACTTACATCGAACAATTCACTCAACGATAACAGCATATCGGCAGGCGGTAAATACGTTCCCGTTTCCCAACGTGATACAGTTTTGTTTGTCACACCTATTTTTTCACCGAGCTGTGCTTGTGAAAGCCCCTGCTCTTTTCGCAGTTCTGCAATAAATTTACCGATTTTTATTAAATCCATATTCTTCGCCTCCGTAAAAAGTATATCCAATATACCGTGATTTGTCTATACCATAAACAGCGAATATACGGACATTACGCCAAAAAACGTAAAATTACAGTATTTCTTTGAACTTTTCGAGAAACGTTTCTTCTCCCCATGTGTTCATTTTGAAAAACATCGCCTGACTTCCGCCCGATGTTATCGCCGAAATGTGTATAGGGCTGTCACCGGTTTGAAACAGAGTTACAGAAAGGCTCACACGGTTGTTTCCCGCACAGCTGTACCGTTCAAAAACACGTACACTGCATCTTGCATCACCGTTTGCAAAGTCGCTCGATTCCTCAAGAGATGCCGAAATACTGCCTCCAAGCACTCCGTTTTCTATTTTTTTGAGTATAGTACCAAATTCACCGTATAACACTTTTTCAAATTTTGCCATAATAACCTCACAAATCGATGGGCGGATGTCCGTTTGAAAACGTCAGATGTACAGACCATTTTCCAAGCGATGCCGTCGCCCTCGTTCCGTCGGAAAGCGGTATTTCAAGATAATGACTTCCCCACGACAGTCCCTCATTACTTCCGTTTACGTATAAGCTCGGCCGTAAGATACCTTTGTAAAACGTGATATAGTCCCTGCCGACTTCAACCGTTTCCAGCTTTACAAACAGGAGGTCCATTATCAGGAATATAACGCACCACATAAGTCCGAGGTATCCTGCCGCCATTCCAAGTACATAGTCATCGTTATAAGAAACAGACTCATATACAAACGGAGGCTGTCCGATAACCTCAACAGTTCTGCTTCCGTCACGAAGTGAAGTAAATACAATGGCAATTATCAAAAATACAACGCTTAAAACCGCCTCGATTATTCTGCGATTCTTAATCCGCTTTTTCAGTTTGTTTTCAAGTTCAATATGTTCCATCTGTGTCCTCTGAAATTTTTATCTTATCAATTGTATTATATCACAAATTCGTCAAAAAGTAAATACCGCGAATGAAATAACCACCGATGCGGACATCGGTGGTTATTTTTTATGCTTTTAAAGGTTCGCCGTTTTCGTCAAAAAGGGGCAGATACTGCAGATATTTAATATCGTCACGGTTTGCCGCGTCGCCTTCGGCAAGAATGGCAACACGTCCTGCGACAGTGCCTCCAGCCTGCTGTACAAGCGCTTCAAGTGCCCGAAGCGACTCGCCCGTGCTGATAACGTCATCAACAACAAGAATCTTTTTGCCCTTTATAAGCTCGGCATCGACACCGTCAAGATAAAGTGTCTGCACCTTTTCCGTCGTTATGGACTTCACATCGCATTTGACGGTATTGCGCATATAAAGCTTCGGTGCCTTGCGTGCAAGAATATATTTATTCTGTCCGCTTTGGCGTGCCATTTCGTGAGCAAGAGGTATACCCTTACTTTCAGCCGTTATCATATAGTCATAATCCTCGGTGACAAGCTTCAGCAAAGCCTCTGCCGATTTTTCCGTAAGCTCAACATCACCGAATATAACAAATCCCGCAATATAAAGCTTATCTGTAAGCGGACACAGCGGAAGCTGTCTTTTTAAGCCCGCAACCTCTATTTCGTAATAATCTTTCATTTATCAGATAGCTCCGAATATAAATTTGAACACGAACAGCAAAGCAATGATAGTTACAACGATGTCGTTCTTCTTGTATTTGCCTGTGAAAAGTGTGATAAGAACGTAAGATATTGCCCCGATACCGATACCGTTTGAAATGGAGTATGTCAAGGGCATCATAACGAGTGTCAAAAATGCAGGAACTGCAGAGCGCATATCCTTCATATCAACATTCGCAAAGTTCTTGAGCATAAGAACACCGACAAATATCAAAGCAGGAGCAGTAGCGGCTGACGGAATGATGTTTGCAAACGGGCTGAGGAACAGACAAACAACGAAGCAAGCAGAGGTTACAAGGCTTGCAAGACCTGTTCTCGCGCCTGCGGCAACACCGGATGCTGACTCAACGAATGTTGTACACGTGGATGTACCGAACATAGCACCTGCAACAGTTGCCAAGGAGTCACTTGTCATTGCCTTGTTAACATCGATGGGGTCGCCGTTTTCATCAAGCATACCCGCTTCTGATGCCGTACCGTAAAGTGTACCGATGGTGTCGAACATATCAACGATGCAGAATGTGATTATAAGGATAACCGCAGAGAACACACCGCCGATGTAGTCAGCATTGAATGCTTCCTTCCATGCTTCACCGCTAAACGCACCGCCAAGACCGATGCTTGCAAAATCCTTGAAGGACTGACCGATCTGGCTCATATCAAACGAAGGAACTGTCCATGTCATAAGATAGTATACGACAGTTGCGGCAAGAATACCGATAATTACAGAGCCTTTTACTTTTTTCCATGTGAGAATTGCAATTATGATAAGACCGATAATTGCAACAATGGGGGCTGCCATATCTCTCAAAGCGTTAGCACCCGTGTAGCCGTCAACACCGATCTTTTTGATAATTTCATTGAAGTTGAAGAACTGAACAAATGTATACTGGTTATCCACAACGATGGATGCATTTTTAAAGCCGATGAAAGCGATAAACAAGCCGATACCGCCGGGGATAGCCTTTTTAAGTGCATCGGGAAGTGCTCTTGCTATATATGTACGAAGTCCCGTTACAGACAGCAAAAGGAATATTAAACCCGACAAAAGAATGATAACAAGTCCCGCCTGATAGCCCTTTATAACGTCACCGCCGCCGAAGAAAGCGTTTGACACGAAGCACGTACAGAAGAAGGAGTTAAGACCCATACCGCACGCCTGTGCAAAGGGGAGCCTTGCGTAAAGTGCCATAAGAAGCGTACCGAATATCGCAACGAGAATTGAAGCAATATAAACGGAGTTCCAGATCTGTCCCATAGCAACAGGATCAGCACCCAAGCCTACAAGCCAGCCGTTAGCACCCTCAGCCGCAACCTGATTGGGGTTGACGAGAATGATGTACGCCATGGCAAAAAACGTTGTTAAACCGCCAATGATTTCGAGCTTGACATTTGAGCCACGCTCTCTGATTTTGAAAAATTTGTCCATTTTTCCACCTCATAAATTTTTTTATACTAACCTACACCGTAGGATAATATCAAATTTATAACGCAATTTTATCACACGTTTTGTTACTTGTCAACACTTCTATTTACATTTTTCATCATATTACAACACTATTTTTCAACAGTTTATGTGAAAACTTTTGTTTATTTTGCACATAATACAAAAATCTTCCGCAAATATCATCAAAAATAAATAGGACATCGTTTTTTTATAAATCGAACCGCCCCATTCTATTTGTATGGGTCGGCGCCTTCGGCGCCCCACAACAAACAAAAACAAGTTTAAAATGGGCGATTACAGTTCGCCTGCGAACTACTTGAATCCATCCCTACGGCATAAAAAACAGCACCCAACGAAAAGTGAGTGCTGTATTTTTTGAAATAATCGCCCGGCAAAGTGTTGCACCAAATTTGCACCAACTAACCTCAACAGTTAACGCTTATTCTTCTCGACAAATTGGAGTCCATTATACGTTTTTTACCACAATGTTTGCCGAGTTTACTTATATTTATGCTAACACATTGACAATTGATTTAATATTTTTTTAAGTTCAGGCAAAACATTAAATTCAAAATAATCATTTACATTTTCAGTTTTTACAATATAATCATCTAATCTATGGCCGTAATCAAATGCAGAATACCCGTTCATTAACATCGACTTCAAGTCTTGTAAGCTAATTTTGTTACTGTAAACTCCAAAACCGCGCAATTCATCTATACCAACGCTCCCAAACAGAATATAAAATGCACAAAAATCAGACGTATTGCCAAGAGATTTTCGAAAACCAATAAGATATCCTTTAGATTTATCCGAATTATATTTATAGAATATTCCTGACTTGCCACTTCTTTTATAGCTGTGCTTCTCTATAAACTGTGCGGAAAATTCAACTATTTTCGTATAGTACTCTTTTATGTTCATTTCTTCTGTAGCCTTGTTTTCATCATCTTCAAATTTATTCATATTCAAGTACCTCAACGCCTGTAAATTCAAGTTTATCGATTAGATACTTAACCAAGATGATTATATCATAAAATCGAGCAAAAGTAAATAGACGTCGGGGGGCTTTACAAATTTAATCGACCTTTCTTTGCAGGGTGCGACCTCTCGGGCTTCCCGTTAATTTGCTGATTTTTGGTTATTTTGCTTGTTGTTATTTCACCTCAGACTTACACTTTACAAATTTCCAATTTCCGATCTCAAACTTATCCGCCACAATGTGATTTACAAGACGACGACTCTCGATAAATTCATCCGTCAGCGTTACAAAATACTGCTTATCACCCTGCATCACAATATAAAACTCTTTATCCATATTTTTGATACTGTTGATAAGATCGGGAGTTCCAAACGGAGCATCGGTGAAAAATGCAAGCACGTTATCAATTACTTTTTCGCCTTTTGTCAGCTTTATTGTACCAATCAGCGTATGTATTTCGGCATCGGGATACTTTTCGCGAATGACACGATCTTTCCTCTTTTTCTTACTGCCCCTGCCGTAGTCGGATAGATTATACGGTTCTCGGATGACGCCGCTGTCGATCGGTCCACCGTTGTCAAGTAAATAATCAATACTAACGTCCAAGAATGTGGCTAATGTTTTTAGATTATCTACATCCGGCAATCCGTTATTCGCCTCCCATTTAGCAACCGCCGATCTTGAAACCGCCATTTTCTCTGCAAGCTGCTCTTGGGAAAGTCCACATTGTTTTCTTGCTTCTTTGATTTTTTCGCCTAAAGTCATTTTTGTTTCCTCCGATAATTTATTGTAGCCTTATTCTACTGAAGCGGCTGCTGTTTTGCAATAAACTATCCGTATCATTACTGTTACTCTCCGTAACAATCGGTATCTGAGCGTCAAATTGAAATTTATTGTTTATTTCATGACTATAACAACGATCATACAGATCGCCATTAATACACTGACAATTTCTGTTGCATATAGGTAAGGATTTAATTTGTTTCCTAAATTTTCTACTGTGTCATCCTTGCTTTTCTTTAATAGATATATCATTCTAATGAACATTGCAACATCTATTGTTAGGAATAATCCTGCAAAAATTAGAGGTATCAATACATCCGGTTCCATAATTAATCCCCTGCAAATTCAAGTTTATCGATTAGACACCTAATCGATGTAATTATAGCACATATTTGATGAAAAGTAAATAGGACGGCAGGTTTCTTTTCAAATTGAACCGACCTTTCTTTGTAGGGGACGACCTGCCGGGCGTCCCGTTCGTTTCTCCGATTTTTTCGGGTGAGGACGTCGCCCCCTACAAATAATAAACAAAAAGCCCTGCATAGCAGAGCTTTTTATATATCGAAATAATCCAAAACGGATAATTGTTTCTTGGAGTTTTGGTGTAGGTGTCATGTATCGTGAGTATCGCCCGATAAAATGTTGCACCAACTCACACCAACGCTTAGCGCCTATTCAGCTCGACAAATTGGAATTTATTATTCATCTTCTTTATCGTATACCTGCTCTAACATACCGTCTTCATCTAAATAAACTACATCTTCTTTAGAAAAGTTTTCTTCTTCCATCTGTCCTTTTGGAACATTAACAACATTTTCTTCGCCTGTTCTATTCACAAGAGTAATTATGTATTCTTCATTCTGTTCATTCTTTTTTATATCTTTAATGGTATAGCCTTTTTCTTCAATCTGTTTATTTATCTCCTTATCTTTTGCTGCTCCAATAAGAAGTCCAATTACCATACCAAACAACGTCCCCATTGAAATTCCCATTGCTATATTATCAAAGAATGAGCCTATAGAAGTTCCAATAGAAACACCAAAGCACATTCCGAGTGCCATTCCTGTACTTGTATTCTTATTTGTCTTTTTCATTTTAATAACCTCGTCATATGAATCAGTTATATTGTACCATATTTTTTACCAAAAGTAAAGAGGACAGCGGGGGTATTTGCAAATTGAACCGCCCTTTTTGTAGGGGACGACCTCCCGGGCGTCCCGTTCGTTTGCTGTTTTTTTCGGGTCGTCGAGGACGCCGACCCCTACAGATAATAACCAAAAAGCCCTGCAAAGCAGAGCTTTTGAATATCGAAATAATCCCAAACGGGTAATTATCTCTTTGAGTTTTAAGAACACTGTTTGATATCGTGAATAACGTGAAATATCGTGTGATATCGTAGATTTATCGTGTGTTTTCGTGCGATATCGTGAATATCGTGAGTATCGCCCTATAAAGTGTTGCACCAAATTTGCACCAAGATCACACCAACATTCAACGCCTATTCAGCTCGACAAATTGGAATTTGTCATTCTCTTTCAATTTCTGCAATTTGATGAACAATTTTGGAAAAACCTTCTGAATCAGATTCTAATAAACCGTGTGTCATATTTTCCATTATAAACATCTGTTTATAGGGTGCTTCTACTTGTTCATAATAATCTTGTGCTATCTTATAGTTTGTTTGATAATCCTTATCTCCATTTATGTTATAGTATGGCACTTCATATTCAGTTTTGCCTTTTAATGAAAAGTCAAAAAATTCCTCCGAAGCGAAAAAGTCATAATAAACACTCATATCGATGTCGAGATACTTCATCCAATCTGAAAATGAATAATTTGGATTAAAAATAATGGTTGTAATCAGATTATAATCAGCTCCGTTTACCATCATTCCATAGCCATACTTATTCATAATTCTATTTCGCTCGTTGAAATAATCAATTGTAGGATTCTCGGGGTTCAAACTGTTAATCAAGCTTAGCATTTCACTATCATTTTCAGCCCATTTTAAAGCCTCCTGAATGAAAGCTTTTTCATTATCTAAATAATCAATAAGCTGACCTGCTCCGATGAAACACTCGTAATACTCGGGATATTCGAGTACTAAATTAGCACCGAAAATACTGCCCCAAGAATGTCCGAGGATTGTCAGCTTGTCTTTTGAAAGATAATCAAGCACAAATTCGGTAACTTCTTTTCCGTCCGTCAAAAACAGCTCTTTTGTTAATTCAATGTCGTTTTGTTCAAAATCATAGCTTTTCCCACAATTGCGTTGGTCCCAGGTAACCAGAGTATAAACATCAGCCCACTTTCTTGTGAAAGCGTAATCGATGTGGCTTGTTGCTGAGCCAGGGCCACCGTGCAAATAAAGCAAAACAGGATTGTCTTTATCCTCACCGTAAATATTAATCCACTGTTTTGTCCCATTTACATCTATATACATTGATTCATTTATACCACCATCAGGAGTTCTATTATTAACCGCCATTCCAATTGCTCTGACTAAAAAGAATACAACAAGCAATAGACAAATGACAATTGCTATCCATTTAATAACTTTAAATGCTTTTTTCATTCAATCACACCCCTCCGTCAAATTCAAGTTTATCGATTCGATACCTAACCAATTATATTATATCACAAAAGGTGCTGTTTGTAAATACCTTTTTTGCGTGCGTAGTATTGTCCACATTTGCACCAAAAAAGACGGCTCAACATATAGTCAAACCGCCCTTTTTGATTAAAGCAAATCGTGCTCAATAGATTCAGCCATCTTGGCTTTATATTCTTTGAAAATATGAACGTAGATATTAGAGGTAATTTCGGTGTTGCAATGTCCGAGGTGCTCGGAAATAACAAAAAGCCCTGCCGGAGCGGAGCTTTTTGTATATCGAAATAATCCCAAACGGGTAATTATCTCTTGGAGTTTTGAGAGTACCGTTTGATATTGTGAATATCGTGAGTATCGCCCTATAAAGTGTTGCACCAAATTTGCACCAAAATCACACCAACATTCAACGCCTATTCAGCTCGTCAAATTGGGATTCATCTATTACTTGTGTTCTCCTTGCTATTTTCCAAGAGCTTCATTTCAGAGATAAACTCTAAAAATCCCGCCATACATAAAACTATACCGGTTGCAAGTCCGTTAGGAAATTGTGTTATGTATTCTACCACAAACATAATAAAACCATAAGTCATACCAAAGCCGAAAAAGGCGATAAGACCGACAACAAAGTTTTCTGGTGCTTTTATTCTCACGAGTTTGAACATCAGTTTGTAAACAGGGTAAACTATAAAGGGAACTATTGCTATTTCAATGACACGAGTAAACTTATCATCTAACTGATAAAATGCAATATGCAAAACTATTAGAGTGACATATATCGCCGCAAGCACGGCAAAGAAGATTTTTTCGTATTTTGCAATCCTCTTGAAAAGAGATCTTAGTTTATTCAAAATAATCGGTTTTAGTTTTTTCATTTTGAAACCTCAGTTCGTAAAATTCAAGTTTATCGATTAGATAACTGTCCAAAGTAATTATACCATAAAATTCCTAAAAAGTAAATAGGACGGCTCAATTCTTTACAAATTGAACCGCCCTGTTCCGTTATATTGTAGGGGACGACCTCCCGGGCGTCCCGTTCGTTTCGCAAATCTTTTCGGGTCGCCGAGGACGTCGACCCCTACGGATAATAAACAAAAAGCCCCGCAGATGCGGAGCTTTTTGAATATCGAAATAATCCCAAACGGGTAATTATCTCTTGGAGAACTGGGGTGCACGACGAGCGCCCTTGAGTCCGTACTTCTTTCTTTCCTTCATACGAGGGTCACGTGTGAGAAGACCTGCCTTCTTGAGAAGGGGTCTGTATTCAGCGTCTGCCTGGAGCAATGCTCTTGCAACGCCGTGACGGATAGCGCCTGCCTGACCGGAGATACCGCCGCCTACAACTGTGCAAACGATATCGAACTTGCCTGCTGTGCCTGTAACGCCGAAGGGCTGGTTAACGATGAGCTTGAGTGTTTCAAGACCGAAATACTCGTCAATGCTGCGCTTGTTGATTGTGATGTTGCCTGTACCGGGGATAAGTCTTACTCTTGCGATAGACTTCTTTCTTCTTCCTGTGCCGTAGAAGTACGGCTTTGCGCTTGTATACATTATCTTGTAACCTCCCTCAATTATTCAGCACATGCTTCGGGCTTCTGAGCTTCGTGTGCATGCTCAGCACCTGCATAAACCTTAAGACGTGTGATAGCTTTGTCACCGATGGAGTTGTGGGGAAGCATTCCCTTAACTGCCTTCTGCATAGCAAATTCGGGCTTTTCAGCCATGATCTTCTTGTAACCTTCAGCCTTAAGACCGCCGACATAACCTGTGTGACGGTAGTAAACCTTCTGGTCAAGCTTCTTGCCTGTGAGAACCGCCTTTGATGCGTTGATGATGATTACGAAATCACCGCAGTCAACATGGGGTGTGAATTCGGGTTTGTGCTTACCTCTTAATATTTCAGCAGCCTTTGCAGCTGTTCTTCCGAGAGGCTTGCCCGCAGCGTCGATTACATACCACTTGCGGTTAAGCGTCTCTTTTTTAGCCATAAAAGTAGACATTCTTTTATTCCTCCGTATTTTTCGTTTTAATATCAAACAGCGGTAGTATATCATAAAGCTTCACCATTGTCAATACCTTTTGCTCAAAAAAAATTTAGGTTTTTAATTTTTATATACGTTTTCTCGTTTTTTCTCGTTTTTTTACCTACTTTTCTCGTGTTTTCGTTTTTGTCAGAATAAATTTATTTACAATATTTACGGTTACGAATGTGTTAAAATTCTTATTTTCTATTGCAAAACTCAGTAATATGTGTTATAATATGCGTTGCAAGCTATGAAATAAGGCCATACCAGCCGGGGAGTCAGCGGTGCCCTGTACCCGCAATCCGCTACAGCGGGGGTGGTATCCGATGCCGAGGACTTCGTTTGTTTGGTCTGTGATACAGTACCTGTGTTGAGAAGCGGGTCTTGCGCAATCAAAATCCGTGAACCATGTCAGGTGGGGAACCAAGCAGCATTAAGCGGAATTTTTGATGTGTTGCAAGGGTGCCTGCTTTGAGCAGGGCTGTGTTGTACGCATATAAACGGACGTTCGACGTTTCGGTGTATGGTCTTATTTGATAGCTTGCTTTGATTATAACTTTGTTTTCAAACAAAGTTACTGAATTGAGGTGCAACGTTTATGGAACAGTCCGTACAAACAGCATCAAATCAAAAAGAACGTTTAATCTGGGTGGAGATCTTACGAATTCTGGCATGTATAGCCGTAATAACCATACACGTTGTCTCTCTGCCATATGAAAATACCGACATTTCTGAGTTCAATTGGAAAGTATACAACTTTTTTAAATCCATCACTGAATTCGGCGTTCCGGTCTTTCTGATGTTCAGCGGAACGTTTATGCTCCGAAAAGATATACCGATAAGCATAATATTTAAAAAATATATTAAACGAATCGTAATTGCCTTTTTGTTTTGGTCGTGTGCATACACTATTCTGGAGGCGTATTCGAATTTGCGTTCGTACGGTTCATTTTCAATCGAATATGCTGTTGAATATTTCATAAACGGATTGGCTCATTTTTGGTACATTTACGCTCTTATTGCACTTTATCTTATAACCCCATTTCTTCGCAAGATAGTAACTGACACCAAACTTACAGCTTATTTTCTCGCGCTTACATTTATATTTTCATTTGTTTTTCCGCGAACAATACACTTGCTGGAATACTGTAATATATGGCAAAATTTCTTTTTAGCAGATGAATTATCGTGGGTACTTAACAAATTCAATTATCTTTCGGTGTTGCAGATCGTATTTTACTACGTTTTAGGTTATTTTTTGAGCAATACAAAAATCTCCCGCAAAACCGTATATATCGTATATTGTTCAGGCGCACTTTCCGTTATTCTCAAAATATTATTGACAGATATTCTGTCATCGCAAAAAGGTGAGATCGTCGGATTGTTGATCGGAAGAACTACTGTAACAACCGCATTTTTTGCATTGTCAGTATATATATTCGGAAAAAATATCATATCAAGGATCAATTTTTCGGAAAAATCCAGAAAAATCATTCTGTCATTGTCAACGAGCACGTTCAGCATTTATCTGATGCACATTTTCGTGATGATATGTGTGCATGCCGTATTTGGTCTTGACGCAGACTCATTCATTCCCGTATTATCAGTGCCGTTGACCGTGTCCGTGATTTTTGTAATATCGTATATAGCAACCCTTATAATTCGTAAAATTCCGTTCTTAAACAGATATATAGTATGACCTGATAAAAACGCATACGGAGGTGAGTATTGTGAGCGAGGGATATAAGGCATTATACAGAAAATACCGTCCGATGACGTTTGATGACGTTCACGGACAGGAGCATATCGTTCCCATTTTAAAAAACCAGATAGCAACGGGCAAAGCCGCACACGCATATCTTTTCTGCGGAACGAGAGGCACCGGAAAAACAACGTGCGCAAAAATATTCGCACGTGCCGTAAACTGCGAAAAACCCCGAGACGGATCACCGTGTGGTGAGTGTCCTTCGTGTATCGCCTCGGCAAGCGGTCTTAACACAGATATCGTTGAAATGGACGCCGCAAGTAACACAGGTGTAAACGACGTGCGTGACCTTATCGACGAGATAACCTACACCCCGACAGAGCTTAAATACCGTGTCTACATCATAGACGAGGTTCACATGATGAGTACGCAGGCGTTCAACGCCCTTTTAAAAACTCTTGAAGAGCCTCCGTCGCATATCATATTCATTCTTGCGACTACTGAAATACACAAGCTTCCCGCAACTATCGTTTCACGCTGTCAGCGTTTTGACTTCGGAAAGATAGACACATCCGTCATCTGCAAAAGGCTCGGTCAGGTTGCAGAGAAGGAAAACATCGACATCGACGAGGATGCCCTCTTTGTTATGGCAAAGCTTGCAGGGGGCGGCTTGCGTGATGCGCTCGGTTATCTTGAGCTTTGCGCAGGTCAGACAGGTAAGATCGACGGCAAGCGTGCAAGCGAGCTGCTTGGCGTAACACCGTACGATGCCCTGCTCTCGGTTGTAAGTGCTGTTTCCGAAAAGGATATAGGCTCGGTGTTCGCGCAAATCGAGGATGCTTGCAAAAAAACAAATGACATATCGGTATTTGTTGAAGGTCTTACCTCGGTTTACCGTGATATGCTCGTTGTAAAAACAGTTCCAAACTACCGCAAATACGTTGATTTAACACCGTCACAAGCGGAGCTGCTTGAAAAGACGGCACAGAAATTAAGTAAAGAAAAAATACTTTATCATATAAAGACGCTCAACGATGCACTTTTTCTTATGGCGAAAAATACATCTGTAAAGAGAATGGCGGCTGAGCTTGCACTTGTGCGTATGTGCGACGAAAAGCTCGATACATCAAGCGATGCACTTTTATCAAGAATATCAAGCCTTGAGGACAAGGTGACTCTCGGCGTATATTCCGCCCCCGTACAGACGGAAGCGAAAGCGCAGCCTGTCAAAAAAGCGGAAGAAACACCCAAGGCACCCGTGAAAGAGGAAAAAACGGAAGCAAAAGAAGAAAAGCCGATCGTTCAAGAGTCTTACGATGACAAAAAAAGTCTTAAAGTCTATAAAAAATGGGGAGAAGTAACATCAAAGATAACAGCATCTGACATTTCATCGATGATGTACCTTTCCGGAAGCAGCGCTTTTGAGGGCGACGGAATACTGTTTGTATTCTTCCCCGGTGAGCTTGCAAAGACTATTGCTGAAACAAACCGAGAAAAGATCGTAAGCGTGGTGACGATAATTTCGGACGGTAAATATACGGAGCGCAACATAAGCTTCGGTTGTAAAGAAAACATAAGCGGGGAGTACACGCTTCTCGATGATTTTGTAAAAGATAATATAGAAGGAGAATAAAACAATGAAAGCAAGATTACCCAAGGGTATGGGCGGCGGCCCTTCAAATATGCAGTCTGTTATCCGTCAGGCACAGAAGATGCAGGAGGAAATGGAAGCTCTCCAGACAGAGCTTGACGCAAAGGAATACGATATTTCCGCAGGCGGCGGTGTTGTAAAGGTAAAGATAATGGGAACACTTGAGGTCAAGTCCATTGAAATCAATCCCGAGGTTATCGACCCTGAAGATCCCGAAACACTTTCCGACCTTCTCGTTGCAGCGATGAACGAAGCAATAACGAAGGTAAACGAAACTAACGAAGCGGCAAAAGAAAAGATCACGGGAAATCTTAACATTCCCGGAATGTTTTAATATATAATGAATAATTATATACCGCCGATGCAGAAGATGATCGACTGCTTCCGTAAGCTCCCCGGAGTTGGAAGCAAAAGTGCGGTGAGAATGGCGTTCGGCGTACTTAATATGTCAGAGGAGGAAGCGGGAGAGTTTTGCCGTGCGGTCATGTCGATGAAAAACGACATAACACATTGTGAAATATGTCAGAATCTTTCCGATTCTCCCGTGTGCTCTATATGCTCCGATGACAGACGTGACAAGACGACCGTGTGCGTCGTCGAGGATGCACGTGCCGTTATGGCGATTGAAAAAACGAGAGATTACAAGGGACTTTACCACGTATTGGGCGGTGTAATTTCCCCTGTTGACGGAATAAGCCCCGATATGCTCAAGATAAAAGAGCTTATCGTGCGCCTTTCGGGCGACACAATAACGGAAGTTATAATTGCAACAAACCCGAATATTGAGGGAGAAACGACAGCGATATACCTTTCAAAGCTTGTAAAGCCTCTCGGTGTTAAAGTCACACGTCTTGCCTACGGTGTTCCCGTGGGTGCCGACCTTGAATATGCAGACGGCGAAACACTTGCCCGTGCAATATCGGGAAGACAAGAAATTTAATAATTCATATAAAAAGATACTCTGTACGAAATGCAGAGTATCTTTTATTTTTCATAAACAGCCCTCCTTGTGTAAAGGAGGGTGGCAAGCGGCAAAAGCCGCATTTAATGCCGAAGGCATTTCATTTTATAAAGACAGACGGGTATATAAGACGGTCATTTTTTTGGGACGTCGAGGGCGCCGTCCCCTACAAGGTTTGGTTAATCTGGTAAATACCATTTTTGTTTATTTAATTCGATGTGGTGACGGTGCGCCCGCCTGCCCCCCACGGTAGGCTTCGCCTACCGCCACAGGCGTAGGCGCACATATTTCCTTACGGAAATATGATTTTTGTTTATTCAATATAAATCAAAGGCGGGTCATTTGAACCGCCTTATCTGTTTTAATTGTGTTCCTTTATTATTTCTTCCATTATCTCGACAGCATCGAGGACGAATTTAAGACACGGACGTGTGTTATAATATTCGGGGCATCTTTTGTCGGGTACGGGGGATGTTGAGCTTGCCGCTTTCAGATTTCCCAAAAGCTCACGGCAGATGATAGTGCCGCTGTTTTTTTCTTTGAAACGGCGCGCCATTTCCTGAATGAGCGCATAGTGCGCCGCCTTTTCAGCTTCTCCGTCTTTATCGGTCGTACCGTAAAGATATCCTGCGACCATAAACATACCCGATACCGCGCCGCAAACCTCACGCATTCTGCCCATACCGCCGCCGAATGAGGAGGAAAGTCGGAGCGCTGTGTCACGGTCTATATTCATCACATCCGCAAAAGCGGCGAACACAGCCTGCGAACAGTTACAGCCGCCGACAAAAAGCTCTGCGGCATACTTACATCTATCCATTACTGACCTCTTTTATTATGAATATCTTGTACCGGGGTTAGGGCACGGTTCAGCAGGCATACCTGCGTATACGGGAATATCGAATACAAATTCGGAACCAAGCATATTTACACGTCTATACGCATTGTACGTTGAGCGCGCTTCATCATAAGCGGCGTGTACTGCCTGCATATACTGTCCCCAGAAGTTTCTGCCCGAACGGGGGTCAACGTTGAATTTCTGGAAATAAAGTGTCTGCTGATAATCGTCTATGTAACGGGATTTGAGCTTTGCCGCACCGCCCTCAACAGCCTTGTATTTACTTGTCCAGCCGCCCTGACGCGCTTCATTCATACCTGCCAGGAAAACTTCAAAATATCCGTTTCCTGTTGCCTGAATGTTGAAGAAGTTGTAGTAGCCATTATATGCTTTAAGACGTTCTTCCGAATAACCCGATGCAGGCGCATTGTTTGTTTTTTCACTGTAATACTGCCAAAGTGTATCGCCGCACGTGCCAGAAATAAGAGGGCTTGTACCGTCAACTCCCTGCTCCTGACGCAGACGCGCCGCAATAACAAGGGGGCTTATGCCGAGATTCTTGGCAACCTCAACGAAGCATTCTGAATACTTCATATTGCTTCCCTCGTCACCCATATTCTTTCTGAACATGAACGTGCCCTCAAGCAGACTTTCAACCACCGTTGCCGAATACGTTACCGTGTCTGAATTAAGACGTTCAAACATAAACATATTCTTTTCGCTCAAAAAGTTTCTCGGGTCCATAAAGAATCTTACACTTTCCGGCTTTGCTCTGAACCAAATTCCCGATTCAACGGGCTTTGTGTCGATGGCATAATCCAAAACGCCCTCAAGCGTATGATATACGGTGTTATTTTCGTCATCCTCAATTTCCTTTGCGATGACGTAATCCCACGTATATTTACCGTCAGAAAGATCTGTTATCATAATGGGATTGAACTCCCACGTGGGGAATCTTTTATGAATGTCACAAAGAAGCACCGCGTACGATTCGGGAAATCCCTTATCCATAAGCTGTTGTTTGTATTCTTCATCAGACATCGGGGGTTCTGTTTCAGCATCTGTTTCAGCATCCGTTACGGCGTCCGTTACCGTCTCGTTCTGTGTGTCTGATGCACCGTCCGTTACGGAGTCTGTCACAGAATCTGTCACTTCATCTGTTACTGCGTTCGTGTCGGGGGCAGTGTCAGTCCCCGTTGCCGTGTCCTGCGCGCAGGAAAACAGCATTGATGCGCACAAAAGTGCGGCAATAAGCATTGTCAGTTTTTTCATAACCTAAGCTCCTTTATTCACTTATATTAAAAAATCTGAGTGCGTTTTCGTATGTTATACGGCATATCTCATCATACGATATACCTTTTATTTCAGCCAATCTTTCCGCTGTGTGCCGTACCAGACCGCTGTGATTGAGTTTACCTCTGTGCGGTGTTGGCGCAAGATACGGACAGTCTGTTTCTATAAGCATCTGCTCAAGAGGGCAAGCCTCTGCCGCAAATACGGTATTTTTTGCATTTTTAAATGTTACGCTTCCCGAAAATGATATGTAGTGCCCCATATCGGTGAGCTGACGGACAGCTTCCGCGCTTTCCGAACAGCTGTGCATCACGCATCTGACGCCCTTTTTGCGCTTTATCATATCAAACACGTCGCCGTGCGCATCTCTGTCGTGAATAACGGCAGGTAAGTCAAGCTCACGTGCAAGGTCAAGCTGTGCTTCAAACCACACCTTCTGAACATCACGGGGTGAAAAATCGTAGTGATAATCAAGCCCTATTTCGCCGATAGCCACGACTTTTTTATGATGTGATAATTCACGGATAAATCCGAGAACCTCGTTTATATCATCGTATTTATAACAATCCGACGGATGTATTCCGACCGCGGCATACATCCTGTCAAACTTTTCGGAAAGCTCGATGCTTTTTTTGCACGTTTCGATGTTCGTTCCAGCGTTGATTATGCCATTGACGTCACCCGAAAACAACTCCGTTATGAAGTCATCAAGAGGCTTATCAAGCTCACTTTCAAAACGCTCGTCATCGTAATGTGCGTGCGTATCAAAAAGCATTATCTTATACGCTCGCCAAGCGGTGTTTCGGGATCAAGGAAAATAACCCTTACCTGTTCTTCTCCGCTTGCAAGTATCATTCCGTAGGAATCAACACCTCTGAGCTTTACGGGCTTGAGGTTTGCAACAACGATGACTTTTTTGCCTACAAGCTCATCAGGCTTGTAGAATTTGGCAATACCCGATACGACCTGACGCTTTTCATATCCGAGATCAAGCTGGATTTTGAGAAGCTTATCGGACTTCGGCACAGGCTCACAAGCGATTATCTGCGCTGTGCGAAGCTCATTTTCCATAAACTGTTCAATACCTATTTCGGGCATCGGATCAGGCTTCTTTACTGCCGCTGCCGCTGCTTTTTCAGCCTCTGCCTTGAGTTCTTCCGCAACCTTTGCCTCATCAACTCTTATAAAGAGCGCATCTGCATCCGTTACCGTAAGACCTGCTTCAAGCGCACCGAACTCATTTACGGAATCAAAATCACGCTTTGATGTACCGAGCTGTGCGAATATCTTTTCGCTTGTTTCGGGCATAAACGGTGAAAGAAGAACAGCGCCGATTCTGATACATTCAAGCAAATTGTAAAGAACCGTTGAAAGGCGTTCCTTGTTTGCTTCGTCCTTTGCAAGCGCCCAGGGCATAGTTTCGTCAATATATTTATTTGCACGGCGGAGCATCGTAAATACGGATTCTGCCGCGTCCGCAACACGGAACTCGTCCATAAGCTTGAAGTATTCGTCAAGTGTCTTCTTTACTTCCGCCTTGAGGCTTTCGTCAGGCTCGCCCTCGCAAGTGGGAGCAAATACCACACCGCCCTGATACTTGTTAGTCATAGCGGCTGTACGCTTTGTAAGGTTTCCGAGGTTGTTTGCAAGGTCGCTGTTATATCTTGTTATAACGCTTTCATAAGTTATTGAGCCGTCATTTGCGTAAGGCATTTCCGCAAGCACGTAGTAACGGCATCCGTCAGCGCCGAAGTGCTTGATAAGGTCATCGGCGTAAATTACGTTGCCCTTTGACTTACTCATCTTGTCCTGACCGAACAAAAGCCACGGGTGACCGAATATCTGCTTGGGAAGCGGCTCACCGAGTGCCATAAGCACGATGGGCCAGTAAATGGTATGGAAACGGAGAATGTCCTTTCCGATTATGTGAACGTCACACGGCCAATACTTTTTATAAAGCTCACCCTGCTCGTTTACGTCATAGCCAAGTCCCGTGATGTAGTTTGAAAGCGCATCTATCCATACGTAGATAACGTGCTTTTCGTCAAATTCAACGGGAATCCCCCATTTGAATGATGTACGGGAAACGCAAAGATCCTGAAGACCGGGCTTCAAGAAGTTGTTTACCATTTCCTTCTTTCTTGATTCGGGAACGATGAAGTCTGGGTTTTCCTCGATGTGCTTCATCAGTCTTTCCTGATAACGGCTCATTGCAAGGAAGTATGCCTCCTCCTTCGTTTTCTTTACCTCTGCGCCGCAGTCGGGGCATTTGCCGTCTTTGAGCTGTGTTTCCGTAAAGAACGATTCGCAGGGTACGCAGTACCAGCCTTCGTATTCGCTCTTGTATATATCGCCCTGCTCGTAGAGCTTGTTGAATATCTTCTGAACTGCCTTTACATGGTAGTCGTCTGTTGTTCTTATGAACTTGTCGTAGCTGATGTCCATAATTGACCAGATGTTCTTAAGCTCGCTTGTGATGTTGTCAACATAGCTTTGCGGAGTGATACCTGCTTCCTTTGCGGCTTCCTCAATCTTAAGACCATGCTCGTCCGTACCCGTAAGGAAGAAAACGTCCTTTCCGAGAAGTCTCTGGTATCTTGCGATTGCGTCACACATAATGAGCTCGTAGGTGTTTCCTATGTGAGGCTTTCTTGAGGTGTAGGGAATCGCAGTTGTAATGAAAAATTTTTCTGCCATTGTTGTATGTCCTTTCTGATAACTGTCATATATTTTTTGAGGAATCATT
>JAZRTS010000124.1:0-15596 GCA_045652135.1 Eubacteriales bacterium
CGACGGAAGTCTCTCTTCTTCATCTTTCTGCCTGCGAAAGCGTAGTTACCGCTCTTCATTACCTGCTGCTTAGCCATCTTGAAGTGCTTGCTCTTTGCACCCCAGTAGCCTTTTGCGAGCTTGAGCATTTTATTTCTTCTCTTACGAGTTGCTAATGCGCCTTTAATTCTTGCCATTTTCTATTTCCTCCTATTCTTCCTAAATCAGTCCTTGGGGATGAGTGACTTAACAGTCTTCGTAAAGCAATCGCTGAGGTAGCCTCTCTGTCTGAGGTCTCTCTTACGCTTTGTGCTCTTCTTGCCGAGCTTGTGACGGCGGTTTGTGTGATTGATCTTTACCTTGCCTGTGCCTGTAAGACTGAATCTTTTGGACGAGGCCTTATGTGACTTGATTTTTCCCATGATTTTTTCCTTTCCTGTAAATAAATTCTGTGATACTGCGCATCAAAGGGGCGCTGGTATCAGCCTTTGTTTTTCGCATCGGGTTTGATGGGAGAAAGCATCATTGTGATGTTTCTGCCTTCTGCCACCGGGGGCTTATCGCAAGCACCGTATTCGGCGCAAGCATCGGCAAAGCGTTGGAGAATATCGTAACCCATGCTCTGATGAGTGATCTGTCTTCCCCTGAATCTGACAACGACCTTAACCTTATCCATTCCCTTTAAGAAACGGTGGGCGTGCTTAACCTTTGTCATGAAATCATGCGTGTCGATAGTAAGCGAAAGCTGGATTTCCTTGACTTCGGCATTCTGCTGTTTTTTCTTTGCTTCCTTTTCCCTTTTGTCACGGTCGAAGCGGTACTTACCGTAATCAATAACCTTACACACGGGGGGATTTGCAGTGGGTGCGATAAGAACGAGGTCAAGGCCTCTGTCATATGCTATCTCACGTGCTTCGTCGGCGCTCATTATTCCGAAAACTTCGCCGTCGTCACCGACAACTCTCACCTGTGCGAGCTTAATGTCGTCATTGATTAAAAGATCCTTAGTGCTTATTGCCAAACACCTCCAAAATAGATTAAAAAAATGCGGTGAAACATTTTTCCCGCATACCAAAACCACGGCACAATACAGCCGTTTGTAAGTATTAACCCACAGCTTTAAGCGGTCAAGGTGAGAACGGAAAATCGTTTCTGCTTTTTTGTACAAGATATAATATCATATTTGTAATGTTTTGTCAAGTGGTTTTGGGGATTTTTTTCATTTTATAAAACACCGCACAGCGCCCCCGCCTGCCCCCACGGTCGGTTTACCGACCGCCACAGGCGAAGGGGCGCATATATTTCCTTGCGGAAATATATAATGTTAATTTTCAAATACCGTAATATTTTATTTATTCCTTATATAATGCGCAAGACACAGTGCCATTGTAACAGGGAATATGATTATGACGAATATTCCGCATTTGAGGGCAATTTGTTCGGGCGCCAGTCCGTCAAAAAACACAAGACTTTCAAACGCACCCTTACTTTTTGTAACAGCATCGGACACAAGTCCCGTTATCCACGGCCCTGCCGAGCAGCCTACATCTCCCATAACCGAAAGAAGCGCAAACATCACAGCTCCGCCGTGCGGAAAATCGCCATCCGCCCCCGCAACCGTTCCGGGCCACATAAGCGCAACGGAAATACCGCACAGAACACAGCCGAGGAGCGACACCACGGGCAAATTCACAAGGCAGATAAGCGCATACGAAACGATACAAAGCAAGGAGGAATACAAAAGTACCTTTTTTATATCAAAGCGTTCGCCGAAAATTCCGTAAAGCGTACGGCTAAGTGCCATACAAAAGGCAAATCCGCATACACCGACGACATCGCCCCATATTTTCGGTATTTGCAAGCCGATTTCGGCAAAGTATGACACCCACTGTGCCACCGCCTGTTCAGCCGCACCCGAGCAGATCATAACGAGCATAAGCGTTAAAAACGCTTTCGACTTCAAAAGCTTGCCGATGGGTGTTCTTTCGCCCTCTTTTTCAAATTCGGGAAGCGGTGCTTTCGAAAACATAATGACTGCCGAAAGCGGCACCGCCGACCACAAAACGGGAAGCAACTGCCAATTATCGGAAAAATGCAGATACACCGTTGACAAAAGGCAAGTAAGCAGATGCCCCCAGCAATAAAATGAGTGCAAAAGCGGAATTTCCACCTTTGTGTTTGTTTCGGGCAGGTGTGACACAACGGGGTTTAATAAAACCTCGATAAGTCCGCCGCCGACGGAATACAAGACCACAGCACAGACAAGTCCCGTGTACGGTGACATAATGCTCGGAAAAACCGACATACCGACAAGTCCAAGAAAAGCCAGTATGTGTGCTGTCAGAAGCTGAATACGGACGGGTACACGCTCAAGCACCTTGAGCGAAACAACATCCGTCGTTATCTGCACGGCAAAATTTATAAGAATAAGTCTGCCGAGTTCTTCATAGGAAAGCCCGAACTGTCCTTTGAAAACAATGAACAGCACGGGCGCAAGATTGATTATGACAGCCTGCGTGAAAAAACCTATGTAGCAGGCAATTTTCGTAACTTTAAACGATTTCATAAGACACCTTAAAGGCTCTTTTCTTTACAGAATATTTTACGGCACACGATGACGATAGTCATTGTAATGATTGCGCCTGCGCACGTATCGGAGAGAAAATGCGCACCGCACACCATTCTCGAAAACATAACGAGGGCAACCCAAAGTATCGCAATAATCTTAATCGCATTGGCTTTCTTTTTGTCACCGAGCTTATCGTAGATAAACGAAAGCGTATACATAATTACCGCATTTGACGTATGTCCCGACGGGAATGATTTATGCGCATCATCTGCGGCTCTGCCTACGGGTATGTACCATCTTGTAAAGTGGGAAATATCCTCCATTGCACGGAAGCGTTCCCTTCCCCACATACTCTTTATAGCGGAGATTATAACGAGCGTTGCAAGTCCGACAGCGACAACCGTCACGAGCGCGGGCTTTATTTTTTTGAGCGTTTCATCCTTTATCATCGATGCAAGCTTCATAAAAAGAGCCATTATAATGACCGTGCCGACACCCGAAAGTATCTTCGTCAGAAACATTTCGTATACCTCAACGCTGTAATACTCAACCGTTCTTGTGATGGTCGAATACGTGGATATAGCGCCGCCGACGGCACAAAGCACTGACAGGTAAACGTGTCCCTTTACCTTTTGTCTGAAAACATACACCGCAAGGGCGGCGAATGAAAATGCAACAAAAAGAAGTGACGGCGGCTCTGCCCATATTTCCATAAAGCGAGCCCACGAATCCTCCATCTGTGTAAGGTTGGAAGATATCTGATAGTCATAAAACGTACCCACTGCAAGTCCTGCAAAAAGCAGGACGTACAGTATAACGGGTACAAAACAGTTTTTAATTTTCATATCACTTACCGAGATTTGCCGCACCGACGATTCCGGCATCGTTTGCAAGCGTTGCCAGACGGATAACGGTCTGTCTTTCGGGAGCAATAGTCTTTGTAAACACTTCGTTGTTTATTCTGCCCAAAAGCGGTTCAATAAGACCTTTTCCCTCGTTTGAGATACCGCCGCCGATGCAGACGATATCGGGCTGGAACAGATTGATTACGTTTGTAATACCGCAGGCAAGATAATCAAGGTATTTTTCAACGACTCTTGCGCCTGCCTCATCGCCTTGATTTTTGGCAATAAATGCAGTTCTGCCGTTGACCTTACCTTTTTCCTCGGCAATTTTTGCAAGGCCTGATTCGGGATATTTTTCAATTTCTTCTCTTGTCATTGCGGCAAGCGCCGTTGCAGAGCTGTATGCTTCCCAGCATCCTTTGCGTCCACAGTTGCACTGTCTGCCGTTATGCTCGATAACCATGTGTCCAAGCTCACCGCCTGCATAGTTGAAGCCCGAATAAATTTTTCCGTCCATAACGATACCGCCGCCGACACCTGTGCCGAGCGTTACCATAACGGAATATTTTGCACCTTTTGCCGCACCTGCAACAGCCTCACCGAGAGCCGCCGCATTTGCGTCATTTTCAAGATATATCTTGACGGGAGTGAGTGATGAAAGCTTATCGACAATGGGATAATCCTCCATAAGAAGATTGCACGCTCTGTCGATTTTGCCCGTGTCGCAGTTGATAGCGCCGGGCGTTGCAAGGCCTGCATAAGCCACTTCGTCAAGGCTGATACCGTAAGATGAAGCAAGGTCGCTTATAAGCTTTGCAATATCCGCCGTTACCGCATCGTTTCCTCTTTCGGGGAGCGTGGGAACAGACATTTTCTTGACAATATTATTATTTTCGTCAACAAGACCTGCGGCGATATTTGTACCGCCGAGGTCAATACCTACATAATACATACAAAAACCTCTTTATTTAATTACGGAAACTTCCCAGCCCATTATCTTACCGAAGGAAGCAAGAGCTGCAACATCACCGCCGTACACCATAGCACCGTGGTGAATACCGCCCAGACGGCTGAATTCGGGGAGGAATTCCGTCAGGGGCTTGCAAACCTTCATCCATCCGCTTACATCGTTTCTGAACGATGTTTCGTAGGGTACTTCAAGCACCTCTACTTCTGTAAGAATGAGTCTGTACTTGCCGCCGCCGATGGGGTTGAGCGCAACGTATACGGCATCGCCGGGCTTAAATACCGTCATCATGCTGACGGGCTTGCCTGCGTTTTTACCGTAGGGGAAGTTGCTGAGTCTGCAATCGGGCACAGAGCCTGCGCACTTTACGTTGTATTCACCCATGTGGGAAAGGTAGATAGTGTTATCTCTCCAGTTGGGGCAGAACATTTCAGCAAACGTCGTGTCATCATATACAGACAGAAGCGAGCCGACAAATGCCGCTGTAAGGCAGTCGCCCTCACCTGCATAGCCGATACCTCTGCCCATAGCCTTACAAGCCTCCGCAAAGGGCATATGGTCAAACTGTGTTGAGCCGTCAACGCCCATAAAGTTCATTGTGAACGCTGTAAGACCGTATTTTTCTATCCATTTTCTGATACCGAGCGCCGTACGGCAGGAGCCTTTATACTGTGCATAAGTAACGCTGTTCATAGCGAACTTTTCGCAGTCAGCCTTGTATTCGGCTTCCATTTCTTCCTCTGTTACCGAGGGAAGCTCACCGTCAACAAACGGCTTTACCTGCATACCTATCGTCTTTTCAAGCTCATCGGCAGGAATTGCAAAGTCACCCATTCCGACGAAAGGACCGCCGAGGTGGCCGACCTTTGCGTTTTTCATCGACTTCGCCATTTTAGCGCCTTTAGCGGCATTTGCAACGTCGTCAAGCACCGTGGAATTATCCCAGTGGCCTGCAAATATCTGGAAGTCCTTACCGTTTCTGATAAGGAGGTTACACATATCCTGAACACCGTGGATACCGTGGTTGGCACCGACCTTGTCGGAGGATATCGTATGGTCAAACTCATAGTGAGGTGTTGTATCAAGAACGATTATGGGAAGACGTGTGTTTTTAAGCACGTCGGAGGATTCAAGCGAGGGGGAGTAAGCGAGGTGAAGCGTAACGATAGCATCAACGTCAGCCGCTTCAAAATCAGATACTGCCTTTTCAAATTCGGGCTTTATACGGCAGGTATCAGCTTCAACAACGTCGATACCTCTGAAGCGGAGCTCCATACATATCTGCTGATAAAATCCCTCAAGCCATACACGTCTTTTGGGACTTGTTTCGTCATAAAGCGCCACGTAAAGGGGCAAAAGACCTATTTTAGGATTGCTCATTTCATTTTTTTCCTTTCTTAACCCAAGAATTTAACTGCGTTGTTGTAGAAGATGTCCTCAGCAAACTTTCTGCCGCCTACCTTGTAGGTTGCATCAAGTATGCTCTTGAGCTGTTCGTATACGAAGAATGTATACTTTGCTTCCGCTTCGGGGCCTTCGATGTGCTTGTTGAACGGGAAGTCCTCACGGGGCATATTGATATACTTAACGTCTGTCCACTGACGCTTACCGTGCCAGAGGAATATGGGAAGGTCTGTACCGTACATTATCTGGTCAAGCGGATAATGCTCAAACACGTAGTCAAGAACTACGGGGTTGATAAGCGCCGCCAGGTCATAATGGAAGTAGTTACGGTCATCACCGAGCTTTTCCGTTGCTCTTACTATCCAGTCGATAGAATAGCATCTGCCGACGTGAGCGATGATAAGCTTGATATCCGGGAATTTATCCTTTATGTAGCGTATTTCCTTGATGTTGTTGTCATCGGGGAATCTGCCTGCACGGGGCAAGTGAAGCACGATGGACTTCTTATATTTGTTTGCAAGTGCAAGCTGGTCGGGGCGGATAAAGTCAAGAAGACCGATTTCAGCACCCTGAACACCCGAAACGAAGTCGGGGTACGGCTTGAAGCCTGTGAATTCACCCTCAACGAGCATTTTTTCCGTAAATTCAACATCCCAAGTGGGGTCAACCATCATGTGAGCATATCTTGCCTTACCTGATTTTTTAAGGTCGGAGAGGTAGTTGTTATTTGCAACAACGTCAAGTCCTCTTGTAACGCAGGGAAGAACGTTCGCTTCAACCTCGGAATCGGGATAGAATGCATCACGGTAGAACTCATAGTCCTGGAAACGCATTATAGAGTTACACTGGTTTGACCAGTCCGTGGGGTCAGCCACGCAGTTTTTACGCATTTCGACATCGGATATGTGAATGTGCATATCGATGATTTTCTTGGGGATTCTGTCCTTGATAAACTCGTTATAAAATTCCTCGTCTACCTTTGTTCTTTCAAAATAATCTACTATCATTTGTGTACCGCCTTTTCTACCGCTTCATACATTGCGATATATTTTTTATATTTTTCGTTGTAATGCTCATAAATTTTTTCGTCGTCGAGGTTCATTACCTCGCCCTTTGAAAGTGACACGTAACCGTCTGTAAGTCCGCATCCGACAGCGGCGATTGCCGCCGCACCGACAGCGCAAGCCTCGGCATTTTCCATTCTCGTTATCTTACAGCCCGTAACGTAGCCGACAATGGAGCACCAGAGGTCACTTCTTGAAGCGCCGCCCATTATTTTCAGCGCACTTATGTCAACTCCCTGCTCTGCATACTTTTCAAGTCCTGCGCGGACGTTGAACGCAACGCCCTCCATCAGCGCTCTTGCAATATCGTATTTATCATTTCCAAGGCGCAATCCGTATATACCGCCCGACATTGCGCTGTCACGGCGTGGGAAGCAAGCACCCGAAAAATGAGGCAGGAAAATAATGTCCTTTGCGCTTTGCATACGCTTTTCAGCCTCAATATCAAGCGTTTTATAATCACTTTCAAATGTGTCCTTTACCCATTTCATAGCATTTCCGACACCTGAAAGGGAGGCAATATTGCCGTAAAGTCCTGTCTTCGGATGAATACCGGGAACGATGTGCGCTTTGGAATACGTCAGCTTGTCGCTGATGCCGAGCAACACCCAAGCCGTACCCGTTGACAGCATCATATCACCCGCTGTCAGCGCACCGCATCCGATTGATGCGCAGTACTGGTCGTGCGCACCGTTATACACCTTGACACTTTCGGGAATACCGAGTGTGTCAGCGGCTTTTTTCGTAAGCGTTCCGATATATGCGCCCGAGGGCATAACACGGGGAAGTCTTGATTCGTCAATTCCGATTATATCAAGTATATCTTTATCCCACACGCCTGTGTTGATATTGAAAAATTCTCTTATTGACGCATTCGTGGGGTCAACTACGTTTTGTCCCGTCAGCTTTTCGTTTACAAACTCTATCGTTGACAAAAAGCTGTATGTCTTTGAAAACGTTTCAGGCTCATGCTTCTTTATCCACAAAAGCTTTGCCGCATCGCTTCCTGCATCCGTTGTCCATCCGCAGCGGTTATATATTCCGTCACAGCCGAGCGCTGTGTCAAGAATCTTACATTCCTCCGTTGCGCGCATATCCATCCAGGTAATTGCAGGGCGGATGGAGTTGAAGTTTTCATCAACAAATGCCGTTGTCGCACCCTGCGTTGAAAGCGAAAGTGCAAGTATCTTCGTTTTGTCGATGTCCTTCGTGCTTTCCTTTACCGTATAAACTACGGCATCCCACCAGTCCTCCGCGCTCTGCTCCGAGATGCCGCCGGGTGCGGAGGTTATCGGATAGTCTTTATAAGCAAGACCGTGTATTTTTCCGTCTTTGTCGAGAACAACAGTTTTTGTGCCTGTTGTTCCGACATCTATTCCAAGTACATACATAGTTTAAAACCTCACGGTAATTACATAAGCTTGATAGCTTCTTTTATCTTTCCGCAGAGGAAGTCCATAGCGTATCTTGAAGCTATAAGCGGAGGCTTAACAAGAACAACGGGAGGACAGTTTGCTTTGTAAAGCTGTGCGGAAATGTCAACGCACATATCGTTGAGTATCTTTGCGAACTTCGCCGCTTCGTCAACCTTTGCAAAGCGCAAGCCTGCCAGGTGACCAAATCCGTCTGCTCTTACGATAAGGGCGCTGTTTTCCTCTGCTATCTTTTCAAGGCCTGCATAGAAGTATTCGCCGGCATCCTTTATTTCTTCGCTGTTCGCCTTGGAGAATTCCATTGTTACGAGGTAGGAAAGCGATGCAAGCTCCTCCTGACCGTTTGTAACGAGTGCGCCGAAGAGGTTGAGCGCATCCATTTCAGCCGTTGTAATGAGCTTACTTGCAGGGTATTCACCGCCGGGGAAGCCCTTACCTACAACAGCGAAGTCGGGGTTAAGTCCCCATTTTCTGAACAGGAACATTCCGTCATACCACATACAAGACTGGATTTCGTCACACATCGTAGGTGTGTCATACTCACGGCAGAGCTTATATGCGCCCTGCAAGAATTCCTTTGTGAGTCTTATTGCGCCGTAGTTCATAAGGATGATTTCGTGCGCAAAGCCTGCTGTCTTATAGTTGCCCTGATTGTATTCTTTGATCTTTGCTTCAAAGTCTGAAAGGTCGTTTATCATAACGGGAACTATCTTGTAAAGGCCTGCCTCTTCGGCTTCCGCCGCAAAACCGCCCCAAAGACCTCTGAGAGTCTGCGCAAATACAGTCGTACCGTGATAGTTTGCTTCGTTTGTGCCCTTCATATCAGCCATTACGAAGAAAACGGGTGTTTTGCCGTAATATTTGGGATCTTCAAACGTGCCGTCGAGCTTGTAGAATCTCGAAAGCATCATCTTGAAGCCTGCTTCGCACGCAAGGCTTCCCGTTTCAAGGTTGATACAGCGGTTGAGAACCTTGGGCTCTCTTGACAAGAGTATCTTTTCAAGCTCAGCATCGTCAACACCGCCGTTTGCCGCACGGATAAGCTCACGCTCTGCAAGTCTCGTTATGTAACCTCTTGTGTTGTTATGTGTTGCATTGGGAACACCGAGCTTGCGTGCGTTATCAATAAGCTTATAGCCGCCGAAGCCGTGACCGAGCGATGCGTGATAATGCTCACTCTTACCGATGAAGTACACCTTTCCGTCTTCACCTATACGGCAAAGTCCTCTTGCCGAAAGGGGCGCCATGCACTTGTGAAGCGCTTTTGCAAACGCATCCGTTGCCGCGCCGTCATTTGTTGTTTCAAACGCAGGAACGACGGACACACCGACATCGTCAAGCATTTTTTCGTTTGCCTTCTGTCTTTCCTCGGGCATAAAATCAATCTTTTCGGAAACTATTTTTTCAGCTTCCTCTTTTGTTGCGTAGCCGTTGTAAACAGCGGATGCGCAGAGTGCGGCGGCATAATCCGCACCTAAAATATCCTTCAGGGACATACAGGGAGATTTAAACATATCTTTCACCTATCCTTTATTTAATTACAAAATTATTTAACGTGGTTATTATATATAATATTTTGGAAAATGTCAATAGAATGACACGGTTATCCGAAGTATATGCGGCGTGCACGACTCACGCAGAATCAATGTCATCTTCATCATCACCGGTCGGCGGCTCATCCGTATCCTCAACAGGATGTTCGTCCGTGTCATCGGGCGGTGCTTGTGTACCGTCCGCCGATTCGTGCGTTTCGGACGGTATTATTACCTCCGTATCCTCTGTCGGCTTGCTTTCCTCCGTTACGGGGGGCTTCGTCGTATGAGGCTTTTTCGTTTCGACCGCATCTGTTTCGGGAGCTTCGGTTTCTTCGGGTAATTTTTCTCCGTTTTCATCAAGTCCGAATCGGTAGGAAATAACTCCTGCAACCGACGTTGCCGCGTTTCTTCCAGCTGCGCCGTTTTCTATAACGCAGGAAACAACTATTTCGGGGTTATTATATGGCGCAAATGCTGTGAATATAGCGTTGTTGTTCTGCTTTGATATCTGTGCTGTACCCGTTTTTGAGCCTATCGGGAATTTATATTTTCTCAGCGTTGACGTTCCCTCCTGCGATTGCTTCATACCCTGCTTTATAAGCGTTGCATGTTCTTCCGAAAGCTCCGCTTGACCGAGTATTTCAGGATCGTTGTACTTAACGTCCGCGCCCGAAAACGTTTCTGATTTATAAAGCACCGTCGCTTTATATCTCGTTCCGCTGTTTATGATAGTCGAAACGTAAATCGAAAGCTGAAGCGGTGTCACGGCATTTCCGCCCTGACCTATCGCCGCCTGAAGCGTGTCACCCGGCATCCACACACCGAGATTTTTTTCCGAATAGTAAACGGGACCTGCAAGCACACCGTTTGACTCGGAAAGCTCAATTCCCGTGTACTGACCGAGGCCGAGCGTTGTACAGTACTCATTCATCGCTTCGATACCAAGTCTTCGTCCAACGTCGTAATAATAGCAGTTGCAGGACACACCCAGCGCATTTTTAAGGTTAACGTCACCGTGGCCTGCTCTGTACCAGCAGTCCGGTTGATAATCCTTATAGAATTCGTACTCACCCGTACACTCTATCTTGCTTCCGCCCGTGATCTCACCGCACGTCAGCGCCGCCGCGGACACCGCCATTTTGAACGTTGAACCGGGGGCGTAATTACCGAACAGAGCGCGGTTGAAAAGCGGTCTTTTTTCGTCGTTTGCAAGAAGCGCATAATTTTCCGTAAACGTAGCCAGATCAAAGCTGGGATAAGAAGCAAGCGCAAAGACTTGCCCCGTGTTCGGATCGACTGCGCTTATCGCGCCGCTGTCGGCAAGCTTGCCGGAAAGGTCATCCTTCGCATTGTTGACTATTTGCTGAATATTTTTCGCCAGTTCTTCCTCAGCGATCCTCTGCAGATCTATATCTATCGTCAGATACACGTTTCTTCCGGGAACAGATTCAACGACATTTTCGGTAGAAATAATACCACCGTACTCATCTTCCGTTATTTTGACCTGTCCTTCGGTGCCCTTCAGAAGCGCTTCAAAAGCTTTTTCGGCTCCGTCAAGGCCGACGACCGCATCGTATTTATACCCTTTCTCAAGGTATTTGTCTATTTCATCCGCCGGTATCTTGCCGACTCGTCCGAGTATATGAGAGGCAAGTCCCGGATAGTTATATATCCTTTTCCATTCCTTTTCGACGTATATACCCGTAGATGCTCTTTCAAGTATCGCCGTGACGAGCTTTAAAGACGCTTCTTCCTTTATTATAAAGGGATTATCAGGGGCGAAGTTCATCGTATCAAACTCATATCTTACAGCTATTACGTCGTACTGCGTCCGTCCTTCGTAAACGTACGTACCGTTTTGATTTTTCACATCGTAATATTCGAGAAGCCACTCAAAAAGGTCAACGCAGGAAATGTCTTCATCCAGTCCGTTCTTTTTAAGAAAGCTCTCAAATCTCTTTTTTGTAACGGTATTTTCAAGTGCTTCGTCATTATACGAAACGTGCGGATACGTTCCGATTACGGGAAAGTGCGTGGTAAATTCACCGCCGTAATCCTCAAGCACGAAGCTTAACTGCGCTATAACATTGTTCTTACCCGCAGAAGTATAATTTTTCAGCGAATTGTAGCTGAGCTGAACCGTATTCGTATATTCATTCGTTATAAGCGGTTTTCCGTTTCTGTCATATATCTCACCGCGCACCGCCTGCACCGTTTCATATCTGGTATAGGTTTTTGAGTTCATTGAGATATACTTATCAACACCCGTTATCTGCATATTGACAAGTTTTACTACGTAAACAAGGCACACGGCAACAAACACCGCGCCAAGCACAAACAGACCGCTCGTATAAAATTTATTCTTTTTATTCATCATAATAATCAGATCTTCTCCGTACACCGAAAACGAAGCTGTGAAGCTTGCAAAGCGGATATATTACCGCCGTACACGCAAGCGAATACGCAAACTGCGGCAAAAACGCACCTACAAAAGCGTCCGTGTAAGACGCGCCTTCAGACATTAAAAACACCGTCGTCAGCACACCTTCAACAATAAACGTAAACAAAGCAGCAGTCATAACGCTTAAAAATGCATTTTTGAAGAACACACTTGAAAGCACCATACAAAGACATACCGCAATGAGAAACAAAAGCGGATAGTACGAAACACCCCATGTACCGAGCGAATGAAGCACAAACCCGGAGCACACGGCAAGCACACACACCGTTTTTTCATTTTCAAAAAGGGATAAGCACAAAAGACACGCCGCAGTTATATCTGGAATACATCCAAAAAAACGCAGATACGGAAAAACGGAAACCTGGAGCAGTGCGCACATAAGCACGCCGAGGCACGACAAAACGGTACGACATACCGTTTTCGTTATATTTTTTCCGTACATACTCTCACTCCTTTAATCGTTCTTTTCAAATCCCGTTATTATCATTACCCGTTCAGGCTCCGTGAGGTCTGCAAACGGACGGACTATAGCGTATTTCGTACGGAGATTGTCGTCAAACTCCACGCGTTCAACGGTTCCCACAAGTATCTCCGACGGATATATTGAACCAAGTCCGGACGTCATAACCCTGTCGCCAACGGCTACGTCAGAATCACCGGAAAGATAGTTTATTCTGCAAAGTCCCTCTTTTTTAAGCGAAAATTCCCCGGAAAGAACGCCTGCCTCACCCGTACGTTCTATGTAAACTCCGACCGACGAAGACGTGTCGATGACACTCGACGCCTTTGCCCAGTTTACACCTGCTTCGCTTACATAGCCAACGATACCTCCGTTTTCGGAGATGATCGGCATATTTTTCTCTATTCCGTCGCGTGTGCCCTTGTTAAGCGAAAACACGCTGACGTAATTGCCCGCTTCGCGGTTGATGATGCTTGCATCAAGAAAAATATAATCGGGATGATCCTCTTTTATGCCGAGAAAGTTTTTGTAAAACTCATTTTCTTTTTTCATCGCCTCGGCATCGTATATTAGCCCTTTCAGGTCGTTGACCTCATTTTTCAGCGCGTTGTTTTCCGCCATAAGCTCGTCAATCGAAGCGAAATACTGTTTATAGCCCTTTATGGCAAGACCGACGCTGCCGAAGCCCTCCGAAAACGGAGCAAGCATAACGTTGACACAGTCCGTCAACTTTGATATATGTCCCGATGCCGCCAAGGCGCTCAATATCACGGTAAGCACCGTTGCAATACAAACGGTGACTATAAAAAATCTGCTTTTAAAAAATTTCTTCATCTCAGTCCAACATTTCCTGTCTGCTTACAACCTCTGCAAGCTCACCGGGCGAATCAATTATTTTTCCTATTCCCTTTACGATACAGTCGAGCGGCCGCGATGCACGTCTTACGGGCATACCGAGCGCCTGCTCAAGCAATTTATCAATACCGGGAAGAAGCGACGTACCGCCGCAAAGAGTCATTCCCGTGTCGTATATATCAGCCGCAATTCGCGGAGGCATATTTTCGAGCGTTGCGTGTATACCGTCAACTATTCTTTCAAACGATTCTATCATCGCATCGCGCACTTCCGCAGACGTTATGCTCACCGCCGTTGCCCTGCCCGTCACGATGTCCTTTCCGTATACACGGAAATTGCCCTTGTCAAACATAGGGTGAGCTGAACCGGCGGTCTTTTTTATAAGCTCAGCCGTGTTTTCACCGATAAGCACGTTAAACGTATTCTTTATGTAGGATATTATAGCCGCGTCAAGATCAGCGCCGCCCACGCGCGTGATGCCTGCGTGAAGCACTCCACGGTACGAGATCACCGCCGTCTGCGTTTTTCCGCCGCCGATATCGCATATAAGATTTCCCTTTGCCTTGAGAACGTTTATACCTGCACCGAGTGCCGCCGCCATAGGTTGCGCAACGAGGTGAGTCACACTCGTCGCTCCGGCCTCCAGGCACACGTTTTCAAAAGCGTTTCTCTCAACTTCCGATATTCCCCACGGCACGCCGACAGCAATTTTCGGACGGTTAAAAGCCCTCATATATCCGTTTTTGGCAAAAAATGAATAAAGCACCTCCGAGGTATCAAGAAAGCTGTCTATAACTCCGCCTTTTAAAGGCAGAACGGCTTCTTTATCCCTGGGAGTTCTTCCGTACATTTTTCTTGCATCCTTACCGACGGCAATAACGTCGCCTTGCACGGTGTCGTATGCAATTGCAGTAGGCTCGCGCAAAACGATACCCCTGCCCTTTTCATATATTTTCGTCGTCGCCTGACCGAGGTCAAGCCCTATATATTTAGGCATTTCATTCCTCTTTCATATTTTTAACGCATTTGATCTGCAACTTTATTTTGCCAATTCAATTCAACGCGGTTTGTAGGACAGACATCCCGGTAATCACGAACTAAACTGTCCGTTTTTATAACACCTCATCCGTCAGCCTACGGCTGCCACCTTCCCTCGCCGGGGAAGGCGTTTAATCTAATTTCATTCGGGAGGATATTATCCTCCCCTACAGGTTTGATAAATCGGGGGGCATCTCGTTGATCTCATTCTATATGACGGCACACCCACCCGTAAACCCCCTTGTAGTTAGTTGGCGAAATACATTCGCCAACTAACTACCGCAGTTGACTTTGTCAACTGCATGGCGAAGGTGTGCATATTTCCTGACGGAAATATTATTATGTATAGGGGTGATTCATATATTTCACCGTCTGTGAACTACAATCACCCGTTTTGAACCGTTTTCACCAATCTCATACAGATAACTAAAAATTAAATTCACATTCCCAATTTCAAAAGATGCTCATACACCTTGCAAAGCGGAAGTCCCACCACGTTGTGGTAGCTTCCGTTTATTCCCTCGACAAACACTCCGCCGATACCCTGAATAGCATACGAGCCTGCTTTGTCACGGCATTCACCCGTGGATATATAGCGCATTATCTCCTCCGCCGTCATCTCACGCATTCTTACGTCCGTCACGTCGTAATCAAGTATGTATTCCTTCCCTTTTTTAAGCGCGATGCCCGTATAGACCTTATGGCATTCGCCCGAAAGCATGGAAAGCATTCTGAATGCATCCTCGTCGTCACGCGGTTTGCCCAGAACGATTCCGTCGTAGCAAACGATGGTATCCGCGGCGATGATTATATCGCCGTCATTTGCCTCTACCTGAGCCGATTGCAGCTTACGGCTCGCCAAGCCCATAACAAGCTCCTCAGGCGCGGGGGTAAATCCACAGCTTTCATCGGCATCCGACGATACCGTTTCAAATATTATCCCGGCGGTTTTCAGTATCTCGCACCGTCTGGGAGATTTGGAAGCC
>JAZRTS010000125.1:0-1996 GCA_045652135.1 Eubacteriales bacterium
AGGAGCCTGCGTTACGGCATTATTTTGCCGAATTTTACCATTGCGCACTCTCCCTCAGTCATCTTCGATGACAGCTCCCTCTCGGAGGGAGCCTTGTGTTTGTGCAAAATGACGAATCTGGATTTTTAAATAGGGTTTGTCGTCAATCTGAGGGCGGGAACATCCCGCCCTGAAATTTATTCTTTTGATGTTATGCGCCGAAGTTGACAGTATATTCGGGTATGGAATCATCCCAACGATCAGCTTTTTCTATGGCATCCCACTGCGCTTCTGTGCCCTTGAAGCGTATTTCCTTTAAGCGCTTACATATACCAAAAGCCCCGTTCTCTATTGTTTTTACGCTTGCGGGTATTTCGACAGATTCAAGATTTTCACAAAGAATGAACGTACCATCTTTTATGATTGTAACACCTTCCGGAATAACGATTGATTTCAGGCCGCTGTAACTGAATGCACTGTCTTCTATCGATGTGACGCTGTCAGGGATCACGATGGATTCAAGAGCCGAACAATGACTAAACGCACTATGTTCTATGCGGATAATCCCATTTGTGAGAGTTACATCGGTGATGTCGTATGAATAAATAAATGCGCCACCACATATAGTTTTTACGCTGTCGGGAATCGCAATGGATTTAAGCTTGCTATGCATGAATGCATAAGCTCCTATTGATGTAACGCTGTTGGGAATAACGACGGATTTAAGCTTGGTTTGTTCGAATGCCCTTTCGCCTATCGTCGTAACACCGTCAGGTATCGTATATTCTGTACTGCTGTTACCCACGGGATAATACACGATTGTCGTTTTATCCTTATTGAACAGCGCACCTCTGTCATCATTTGAAAAATACTTGTTGTTTGCATCAACCGTCACTTTTGTAAGGCTTTCGCAACCACCCAATATGTTACCGCTGAATGTTTCAACGTTTGCGGGAATCGTGAAGAAAGTAAGGCTGTAGCAGCTACTAAATGCAAGTTCACCTATGTGTTGAAGACTGTCGGGGAGCGTGATGCTCACAAGACCTGAATAACTAAATGCGTCGTCATCTATGGTTTTTACACCGTTAGGTATAACGATTCCTTTAAGGTTTTCGCAGGCTGAAAACGCCTTTACTCCGATGTGTGTAACACTTGACGGGATCTCAATAGATGAAAGGCTTTTACAGTAGTGAAATGCTAAATCTTCTATGCGAGTAACCCCGTCGGGAATCACGACGGAGTTAAGTTTGCTTGCTTCGAATGCTCTTTCGCCTATCGTCGTAACACCGTCAGGTATCGTATATTCTGTATTGGTGTTACCCTCAGGATAATACATTATAGTGGTTTTATCCTTATTAAACAACACGCCTCTGTCATCACTTGAAAAATACTTGTTGTTTTCATCAACCGTCACTTTTGCAAGGCTTTCACAACCATCCAATATGTTAAAGTCGAATGGTTCCAAGTTTGCGGAAATCGTGAAGGAAGTAAGGCTGTAGCAGTCCTTAAATGCATATTTATCTATGTGTTTAAGACTGTCGGGGAGCGTGATGCTCACAAGATTCGTAGAATTAAATGCGTTGTCATCTATGGTTTTTACACCGTTAGGTATAACGATTTCTTTAAGGCTTTCACAGCAAAAAAACGCCCCCGATCCGATGCGTGTAACACTTGACGGAATTTTGACAGATGAAAGATTTGTGCAGTTTGAAAATGCGATTTCGCCTATTTTTGTAACGCCGTCAGATATGACGACTTTTGTTATACTTTCACGCTGTCCGTACCACGGAATTTGCTGAGGATCATCATAATTCACCATAGCATCGTCATTAAGTATGGTCAGCGTGCCGTCTGACAGCTCATATCCGGGGCCGAAAAGTGTTTCGGGTGCATCTGTTTCAGGTGTATTCGTTTCAAACGTGTCCGTTACGTCCTCGACAGGCTCCGTACCTTCCCAGTGAAAACCGTTTGATTCTATATCATCCGTTGTCCACGGTATCGTTTCGGGCGCTTCCGT
>JAZRTS010000126.1:0-10431 GCA_045652135.1 Eubacteriales bacterium
AATAAAATTTACAAAAAAAACCTAATTTGAATAAGAATATAATATATAATTTAATATAACTAACCACAGGAGAAGAATTATGGGACTTATGAGTAAGCTTTTCGGCACGTACAGCGAAAGGCAGATAAAGAAAATAATGCCGCTTGTTGAGAAGATAGAATCACTTGCGGATGAATTTGCAAAAAAGACAGATGAAGAATTGAAGGCGATGACGGCTGCCTTGAAGGAGCGTTTGGCAAACGGCGAAACGCTTGACGACATTCTGCCAGAAGCCTTTGCAACGGTCCGCGAGGCTGACTGGCGAGTGCTGGGCAAGCGTCCGTTCCGCGTTCAGCTCATCGGCGGTATCATAATACATCAGGGCAGAATTGCCGAAATGAAAACGGGTGAAGGTAAAACGCTTGTGGCGACGCTTCCCGCATACCTCAACGCTTTAAACGGCAAGGGCGTTCACGTTATTACCGTCAATGACTATCTTGCAACACGTGACTGTGAGGAAATGGGCAGAGTTTATAACTTTCTCGGTCTTTCCTGCGGTCTTATCATTCCCGGCGGAAAGAATGCCGAAAAGCGTGCATCTTACGCCTGCGACATAACGTACGGTACGAATAATGAATTCGGCTTTGACTATCTGCGTGACAATATGGTTATCAGCAAAGAGCATATGGTACAAAGAGGCCACGCGTTCGCTATCGTTGACGAGGTAGACTCCATTCTTATCGATGAAGCAAGAACACCGCTTATCATTTCAGGTCAAGGCTCCAAGCCGACGGAAATATACGAAAAGGCAGACAAGTTTGTCAGAGGCTTGCGCCCTTATAAGATAAAGGAAATAGACTCGAAAGAGGATATAGACGAAAAAACAGAGGGCTACGACTACGTCATAGACGAAAAGGCGAAGACATCTGTCCTTGCAAAGCAGGGTGTTGAAAAGGCTGAAAAATTCTTCGGAATCGAAAACCTTTCCGATCCCGAAAACTCTGAGCTTGCGCACCACATCAATCAGGCCATAAAAGCGCACGGCAGTATGCATATTGACGAGGACTACGTAGTTAAAGACGGCGAAGTCATCATCGTTGACACGTTCACCGGCCGTCTTATGTACGGAAGAAGATATTCCGAAGGACTTCACCAGGCGATAGAAGCGAAAGAGGGCGTAAAGGTCGAAAAGGAATCAAAAACACTTGCGACCATCACGTTCCAGAACCTTTTCCGTATGTACGATAAGCTGTCGGGTATGACAGGTACGGCGCTTACGGAAGATGACGAATTCCGTGAAATATACAATCTTGACGTTGTGGAGATACCCACAAACCGTCCTATGATAAGAAAAGACCACAACGACGTGGTATATAAGTCAATGGATATGAAATTCAAGGCGATAATCGATCAGATAAGAGCTTGTAACGAAAAAGGCCAGCCCGTGCTTGTAGGTACGGTATCCATTGAAAAGTCCGAGGCACTTTCCCGTATGCTCAAGGTAAACGGCATAAAGCACGTTGTACTTAACGCGAAGTACCACGAAAAGGAAGCTGAAATAGTTGCGCAGGCAGGCTGTCCCGGCGCTGTCACCATTTCGACAAATATGGCAGGCCGTGGTACGGACATTATGCTCGGCGGTAATGCTGAATTTCTTGCAAAGCAACAGATGCGCAAGCTTGACTATCCCGAAGAAATAATCGCGCAGGCGACGGGAAGCTCCACATCCGTCGGTGAGGACGTACTTGCCGCACGTGAGGAATACAGAGCGCTTTACAAAAAATTCAAGGAAGAAATAGAGCCCGATTACCAAAAGGTAAAAGAGGCGGGCGGTCTGTTCATACTCGGTACGGAGCGTCACGAAAGCCGCCGTATCGACAACCAGCTGCGCGGCCGTTCGGGACGTCAGGGCGACCCCGGTGAATCACGCTTCTTCTTATCCTTCGATGACGACCTTATGCGTCTTTTCGGCGCTGAGGAGCGTATGGAGAGAATAAAGAAGATAACGCCCGACGATACCCCCATTGAAGCCAACATTCTGTCGGGTGTCATCGAAAGCTCACAGAAGCGTCTTGAAAGCGTGAACTTTGAACGCCGTAAAAACGTACTTATGTACGACGACGTCAACAACCAACAGCGTAAAATTATCTATTCCCAGCGCCGTGAGATACTTGAAGACGGCAATATGAGAGAAAAGATAATTGATATGATAGAGCAAGTCACGGAAAATGCCGCATTTATGTGCGCACCCTCCGAGGAGAACAGCGAATGGGATTTTGCAACGCTTAAAGCGAAGTTCCGCGGTATTATCTGTACGGACGAAGACTTTGACTACACCGAAGAAGAACTGAAGAAATTAAAAGTTGAAACTCTTGCTGAGGAGCTTTATAAGCGTGCCATTGCAAGATATGAGTATCAGGAAAGCGTATTCGGCGAGCAGATCAGAGAAGTCGAAAGAGTTATCCTTTTGCGCCGTATAGACGAGCTGTGGATGGACCACATCGACTATATGCAGGACCTCAAGGGCGGTATCGGTCTTAACGCATACGCTCAGAGAAACCCCGTAAACGAATATAAGATAATAGGCGCAGATGCCTTTGACAGTATGATAGCAGACATAAGAGAAAATACGGTACGCGCTATTTTGTCTGCCATTCCGGCATCGGAGATCAAGCGTGAGCAGGTAGCAAAGGAACAATCCGCATCTATCGAAAACATCGGCGGCGACAAGCCCATGAAGAAAAAGCCCGTTGTAAAGAAGGCGGCTGAAAAGGTCGGACGTAATGACGACTGTCCCTGCGGCTCCGGCAAAAAGTACAAGAAGTGCTGCGGCGCTGTTAACGGCGGCAATCAGTAATGGGCTTCGGAATACTGTTTTTAGGTTATATATTCACTGTATTTGACACGGGGACGCTGTTTATCGACAGCATATCCTCCGTGTTTATGCAGGGCTTCCGCCTTTTGGGATGGCTTCTCGTTGCCGTCGGAAGCTTCAAGCTTTCACGGTATATAAAAAAGTTTTCCCATGCACGCACGGTGGCGATATTCCTTTTTTCCACGTCGCTGGGGCTGACCGTTCATCATATACTTAAAGTATATTTCAGCGTGGCTATTCACGTAGCCGTCGGCACGACTCTGCTTATGCTGTATGCAATAGGATATTTCATATTCCATTTTTACGCTTTGGGCGGTCTTTCCGACATCACGGCTGACGTGGGACTTGAAAAGGAAAACAAGCGTTCAAAAACTCTGTTTGTTATTACGATGCTTTTTTGCGCTGTCAATTTAGCGGCATATACGGGTATATCGGAGCAGGTCAGCTCGCTGAGATACATACTGTTCTTCATCGTGACAGTTCTGAATTCATACCACATATACACGTGTTATATGTGGATATGTCTGCCGAAGGACAAGGAGCTTGACGACAGCAAAGACAAAAAGGAGAAAAACGAAAATGGAAAAAATAAAAAATAAGGGGCTGTATATAGGCTATATATGCATAGGCTTCGCGTTTCTCTTTTTTCCGTCGGTCAGCATTTTTGACGTAATGCCCGATTTTATCGGCTATCTGCTGATAATTAAGGGTGTCGGCTGTATGTTTGACCTCAACGAAGACGTTTACTCCGCACGTTCATCGTTCATCAAGCTGTTTTTCATAAACCTTGCGAAAAACTGTCTTGTACCGCTTTTGGTGTCGCTGAACGACGAAACGACGGTAATGACCGCTGTGTTTATTTTCTCGATAATAGAGGGAATACTTTTATATTCTGCGCTTTCATCGCTTTTTGTCGGTGTGAATTATTTAGCTGAGCGTGCAGACAGCCGTTTTGCCGATAAGGGCTATTCGGACGCAAGGATAACAACGGCGATATTTGTTATCGGCAGGTACGTGCTTGTAACGATTCCAGAGCTTACGGTAATGACAAGCCTTGACTATCAGATGACTGATGACCTTTCGGCATTTACCGTATACGATTTCAAGCTTCTTATAACAGTCACCTGCTTTATAATCTCGCTTATACTCGGACTTAATTTTCTGTCAAATGGTGTAAAATACGTCAAGCGTCTGAGGCGCGACGAGGTGTTTACTGCATTTGTGGCGGAGCGTTATACAAAGGACGTACTTGAAAACAGAAGCCTTTTCATAAGGAGAAATGCAAAAAACGCATCGTATTTTATACTTGCATCGTTTATTTGCGCTTGTCCTATGTATTTTGAGGGAGTTGACATAACACCCTCGCCCCTGCCTCTTGTACTTTTGATGATTGGCATTTCACGCATCCATAACATAGACGGAGCATTCGCAAAAATAAAAAGGCTGTTTTACGTATTGCTCCCCGTAAGCTGTGCGCTTTACGTTTTTGAGTGCTACGTCGGGGGAACATACCACCACGCATCGTATCAGATAGCGGACAAGGCAAGCTTTATGTATAAACTCTGGGGAATAGCGCAGAGCGCTGACCTTGCGCTGTTCACGCTCGGTGTTTTGCTTGCGTTTGTATCGTTTAAACGCTTGGTGATCTCGCACGGTGTTGACAAAACGGTGAGCCGTGACGGCTTTCAGTATAAAGAACAGGTCAGAAACGTCACACTTTTGTCAAGGCTTCTGACAGCATCGGCTGTCATTTCGGTGGGCGCTTTCGTTATAAACTGCGTGTTTTATTTTATTTACCCCGAACGTGAATTTATTTGGCTTTTTTCACTCGTGCTCACCGCCCTGTGTGCCGTGTTTTACGGAAATGTTCTGTCACGCTGCACATCGGCTGTTGAAGATAATAATATGTAAGACCTTTAAGGAAGGTGGATTTTATGAAAAAACTGTCCGTTTTTTTGGCTGTACTTCTCGCATTTTCGTCTGTTTTAATAACGGCTGTATCGGCTGTTGAGCTTGACGATTACAAAGTGTCAGAGGAATACAAAACAAGTATTTTTTACAAGACCGTCACCGATCTTCCCCTGACGGGCGACCAGAGATACGACGTTGTAAACGTTGCAATAACTCAGGTCGGCTATCACGAGGGCAACAGTGATGACGATATGCACGGTATGTCCAAAGGCGATTGCAATTTTGTTGAATACAACCGCCTTTACGGAAAGCTCGACAACGGCGAGGGCAACGGTAACAGCTACGGCTATATGTGGTGCGCTTCGTTTGTAAGCTGGGTTCTCAGAACGGCAAACGTTGACAAAAAGATAGCGGGCGAGGATGTTAACTGCGCTTCGTGGGTAAACTTTTTTGAGAGCAAGGGTCAGTTCAAAACGAGAGATTCGGGATATACGCCCCAAACGGGAGATATTATATTCTATAAAGGCTCAAGAACGTCATCGCGCTCCAACCACGTCGGTATCGTTGTCGGCTGTGAAAACGGAGTGGTTTACACGGTTGAAGGCAACACAGGCGGTATCGCTTATGACGGAGACCCCACAAACGGCGGCGGCGTTGCAAGAAAGAACTACGTGCTTTCCGATACGTACATCGTCGGATACGGTGTGCCGAGATACCAGACAAAGGCAGACGTTGAATATGATTTTGAGCTGTTTGAGATAAACGCTCTTACAGCAGGTGAATATACGGTCGTTTCAAGAAACGCAAAGATAGTTGAAACACCGGGAGATTCCAAGATGCTCAAGCGTCTTGCGATAGGTGATACGTTTGAGGTCACGAAGGTAAACGGCGGATACGGACAGTGTACCGTTGACGGTGTTTCAGGCTGGGTGAATCTCACAAACGCAATTAAATCCGAAAATGCAGTACATACCATCTCCTATGTAACCGACGGCGGAAGCGAGATAGCCTCCTCTGACAAGGACTACGGTAAGGGTATAAAAATATCGTCTACAGTTCCCGAAAAGCGCGGATTTGACTTTTTGGGCTGGGCAGTACGTGAGGGCGGAAACGTAATATATGCCCCCGGTGACAGCTATATTTACGACCTTGATGCGACACTTTACGCTGTATGGGAATCAAACGGCGATCCAATTCCCGAAGAAACGGAAGGTCAGAGCGCATCTGTAACAACGCCCGACACGGATACAGCAGACGGCGGCGAAAAAGAAGGCGGTGTGTCAACCGTGCTCATAATCGTTCTTATCGCAGTAATTGTTATCGGTGCAGGTGCGGTAATATTCGCACTCAAAATGCCTGTGAAGAAGAAATAAAAAAATCCCCGATTAATCAAACCTTGTAGTGGAGGATATTATCATCCCGCAAAAAAACAAAACAAAGTAGGGGCGAACAATGTTCGCCCGATGAAATGAACAGAAATGGGCTTGAAGCGGGCGATAGTAGTTCGCAGTCTGCGAACTACATGAATCGCCCCTACAACACCACACTGAATAGAATTAATAAAAATATATTTCCGCAAGGAAATATGCACACCCTTGCTTGTAGTTCGCTTTGCGAACTACAAGGGGGCGCAGGCGGTGTGCAGTCGTCGCATTGAATCAAATTAACGAAAATGAGATTCCCTTATCTCACGTCAAAACGCAACATACAAAAGGAAGAAAAAATGAAGGATAAAATTGAACGCAGAAGACGGTTTTTGATAAACACGGCATTTTTTGCCGTTATTGCCGCTATTGCTTATGTGCTTTTGAAATACGCTTTGCCTGTGATAATGCCGTTTTTTATTGCATTTGTCATTTCGGCAATTTTACAGCCCGTAATTACCTTTTTGCGTAAAAGGGTAAAGCTCGGACAGAAAAGTGCGGCAAGTATAGTTGTTGTATTGTTTTTATGTACGATAGGTGTGCTGCTTGTGTGTATTGTCATAAAGCTTGTCATTTCACTTACCGACATTATTGCGGCAGCTCCTGCTTACTATACAAATACCATTCAGCCGGCGCTTCGCAATCTGATAGACTACGCACAGAATTTTTTGAGAAATTTTGACAGCGACATCACACTTGACTACAATGAATTCATTCCGTCATTATCCGATCTTATTCCGTCGATAAAGTCCATTTTCAGCTTTACGACAAACATTCTGACAAGCGTACCGGGATTTTTCATTACGGTACTTATAACGATAATTTCGATATTCTTTATAAGTGCGGATTACCATACCCTTTGCCATTGGGTGATATTCCAGCTTCCCGAAAATGTAGGGCATACCGTGCTTGAAATAAAGAAATATATTAAAGACATTCTCTTGAAATACGTGCGCTCATATGCGCTTATAATGTCGATAACGTTTTTAGAGCTGGCGATATTGCTTTTGATAGCAGGACTTATCAATCCCGATATGTTCGACTCGGTAGGCTCGACACTTTTAGCAGCGTTCTTCATTGCGCTGTTTGACATTTTGCCCATCGTCGGAGTAGGCTCTGTCCTTATGCCGTGGGCAATTATCAGAGTCCTTTTGGGCGACTTTATAACAGGCATTATGCTTGCGGCGATATTCCTTATAATCGTTGTTGTAAGAAATATTCTTGAACCGAAGATAGTAGGCACGCAGGTAGGACTTCACCCCATCGTAACGCTGATGGCAATGATAACAGGTACGGCGCTGTTCAGCGTTGCAGGACTTTTCGTGTTCCCGATAACGCTTGCCCTGCTTAAAGACCTCAACGACAGAGGCAAAATACACATCTTCAAAAAAATGCCCGAAAATACACAATCATAAAAATAAAAAATCAAGGCGCACAGCCTTGATTTTTTTGTTGCAATAGATTTTGATATATGGTATAATGTCTGCGAAAAACGTCGAAACGGCAAGTTATGTACAGTGTAAAAATATTAAAGGAGAATTTTTATGGCAGTTTTTAAAGTAGCGACGAAAAATCAAGATGACGTCGGTAAAAAGCCGAGGGTATATTTTACCTGCCACCCCGATGATTTTGACAAATATTTCAAAAAAATATGCGATGATATTTTCAAAACGCACGACTGCGCAATTTACTATACGGAGGATATGACACAGGCGATTTCCGAGGACGAAAAGGAAGTAGACCTCGGACGAAACAACCTTTTCATCGTTCCCGTTACGCTCAAACTGCTTTCAAAGCCGAACCGCGCGATGGATGATGACATTCCGTACGCGAAAAAGGCGCATATACCGATCTTGCCGTTTATGATGGAACCGGGAATTGACGTCATTTATGCAAGAAAAGATAAATTCGGTGAACTTCAGTATTTAAAGCCCGAAAGCAACGATACAACGGAAATATCTTACGAAGAAAAGCTGAAAAAATATCTTGAATCGGTGCTTATCAGCGACGAAATGGCAAAGCGTGTCCGCGCGGCATTTGATGCGTACATATTTTTAAGCTACCGCAAAAAGGACAGAAAGTATGCAAATGACCTTATGCGCCTTATCCACAGTAACCCCGAATGCCGTGACATTGCCATCTGGTTTGATGAATTTCTTACCCCCGGCGAAAGCTTTAAAGAAAATATCGAAAGGATGCTTGACGACTGTGATCTGTTCACACTTCTTGTAACCCCAAGACTTCTGGAAAAGGTAATTAACGAAAAAGGCGAAGAATGTGATAACTACGTAATTTCCACCGAGCTTCCCATGGCACGCACGAAAAAGGAAGAAAAAGGGACTGACATTTTTGCCGTTGAAATGGAAAAGACAGACAAAAATGCACTTTCCGACATTGATATAAACGATTATTTGAAATCTGATGATACCGAATTCCGCGCGCGTTTGATAGATACTATATCGAGAATAGCAACAAGTGCAAACAACACACCCGAACACAACTTCTTAATCGGCCTTGCTTACCTTGACGGTATTGACGTTGAAGTAAACCGTGAATTCGCCATTGAGCTTATCACAAGCGCCGCGGAAGCAGATCTCGTTGAGGCGATAGATAAATTATATGACATTTACAGTAGTGATGATGTAGATTACAAAAAAGCGCTCATTTGGGCACAGAGGAAATATGACCTTCTTTGTAACTCACTCGGTGAAGAGCACCCCGATACATTATCAGCTTTAAACAATCTGGCAATTACTTATAGTTACCTTGACGAATACAAAAAAGCGTTGGAAATTAATGAAAAGGTATATACCATCTTATGTCAAATCCTCGGTGAAGAACATCCCGAAACACTTAACTCTTTACACAATCTGGCATCGACTTACGGTAACCTTGGCGAACACAAAAAAGCGTTGGAAATGAACGAAAAGGTATATACCGTCCGCTCTCGAATCCTCGGTGAAGAGCATCCCGACACACTTATGTCATTAAGCTGGTTGGCATATATTTATAATCAACTTGGCGAATATAAAAAAGCGTTGGAAATGAAAAAAAAGGTATACACCATTTCGCACCAATCACTCGGAGAAGAGCACCAAACCACACTTAATTCGTTAAACAATCTAGCAGCAACTTACTATAACCTTGGCGAATACCAAAAAGCGTTGGAAATTTTTGAAAAGGTATATACCCTCCGTTGCCGAATTCTTGGTGAGGAGCATCCGGATACCCTTACGTCTTTAAACAATCTGGCAGAAACTTACAGACAGATTGGCGAACACAACAAAGCATTGGAAATTAACGAAAAGGTATGTACCATATCGCTCCGAACCCTGGGCGAAGAACATCCCGACACACTTACGTCTTTAAACAATCTGGCATTGACTTACGGTGAACTTGGTGAACACAAAAAATCACTTGAAATAAAAGAAAAAGTATATACCCTAAGTTGCCGAATCCTCGGTGAAGAACATCATTTAACACTTACATATTTAAACAATTTAGCATATACCTACAATGCCTTTGGAGAACACAAAATAGCATTGGAATTGTTAGAAAAGGCATATACCATAAGGTGCTGTATCCTCGGCGAGGAGCATCCCGACACACTTATGTCTTTGAATCATCTGGCAAGCATTTACAGTAACATTGGCGAATACGACAGAGCGTTGGAGTTATCAAAAAAAGCGTATGAGCTTTATTGTAAAGTGTGTGGCGAAGAACATCCCCATTCTGTACTGTTGCTTAAGAATTATGCAATTTCAAGTCTGGATAAAGGTAAAATAATTACCGGGATAAAACTTTTATTAAAACATCGTTCACTAAAGAAAAAAATTAAAAAAAGACAATAAAGCAAAGTTTTTATTTTAAGTTTTGAAAATATTTTCCAAAAAATCTCCTTGTTAAAATTAAAACAAGGAGATTTTTGTTTATTTGGTTTTGATTTTTAAGAACAAACTGTACAGTCCGTAAATCAATGCTTGGAAAATGACGAGCAGGATGAATATTATCATAATACTCACAAGTGCGTATCCGAATGAGTAGACAGGCTTTGCGCCGTCGAGGAATATTCCTCTTAGCCCTATGCCATAGTGCCCCTGCCCGTTATATATGCAAAGCGCGGCGCAGTAAACGGCATCCGCTATAAGACAGCCCGTGAATTTCACCTTGAAGCACCATATACCGAGCACGGCTGAAAGCACCGTCGGAACAAGAAATATAAACACCGCCTCGTTACTTCTT
>JAZRTS010000127.1:0-13278 GCA_045652135.1 Eubacteriales bacterium
TCAAGTGAAAACTCACCGCATACGGTACGGCGGAGTGACGCCATAACACCTCCGCAACCGAGCTTTTTGCCGATGTCGGCGCAAAGCGTTCTGATGTACGTACCCTTTGAACAGGTGACTTCAAGCGAATATTCATTATCGGAAATATATTCAGCCTTTATGCTGTCGATATGCACAGGTCGGCTTTCACGCTCAACTTCAATACCTCGGCGTGCCAGATCAACGAGCTTTTCGCCGCCCACCTTCAGCGCCGAATACATCGGAGGTGTTTGCATTATATCACCAACGAATGACGAAACTGCACGAAAAACCTCGTCTTTATCGGGAATTTTATCGCACACGGATAAAACCGTGCCGCTTGTGTCCTCGGTGTCGGTGGTGATGCCGAGACGGAGCGTTGTTTTATACGTTTTACTGTCGTATGTAAGATACTCTGCCGCCTTTGCCGCCCTGCCTATCAGTACGACAAGCACACCGGTCGCCATAGGATCGAGCGTACCGGTGTGTCCTGTTTTCTTTGTACCGTACAGTTTTCGCATTTTAAATACGACATCGTGCGAGGTCATCCCACACGGCTTGTCAATGGGAATTATACCTTGAAATTCAGGTATATTTGCGTTTTTTTCTGTACTCATATTAAATTTTCTCAATCAACAATGAAAAACATGCCGAGTATATCGTCAGTAGTGTCTTCAACGTATGTTGCTACACAGCCAAACACAAAATATTCACCGCGCTTCATGCAGAACATCGTTTCGTAAACCGGTACGCCGTTTATTTCGACATAAATATCCATTCCTCTGAATGTTTCGCCGCCTATTTCAACGTCACAAAGCTCATACTTGAAGTTCTTACCGCCCATATTTGCAAAAGTCGATTCTATTGAGTCTACACTGCTTGTAAGCGCTTTGTCGATGTCCGTCAAAAGAACTGCAATCTTCGTGCCTTTTTGAAATGAAATGTTTATCGTTGAGGCAGTTTCCTGATTTGCCGCATACATATCAATATAAACTGCTGCGTTTTTCACCTGTTCAAGGTAGTCTTCATCATAATAAGACTGTGTGATACCGTTTATCTGCGCTATCTGTTCATCATTGTAGAACACCCAGCTGTCATCGAGCGTACAGCCGATTCCGATAAAATCACTCTTGTATGTGTTGCCGTCTATGTTACCGAGGGTAAGCTCTTTTTCTTCCTCTGTAACGGCATCCGTTTCCGCTTCTGTCACAGCATCTGTTTCAGCTTCCGTAACCGCTTCTGTAACAGCATCCGTAACCGCTTCTGTTTCAGCATCCGTAACAGCTGACGTATCCGTTGAGATAGGTTTGCTTTCGGGGGAGGTTGTTACGTCGTCATTACCCACACACGATGCGGCACTTAAAAGAATAGCCGCTGAAAGAAATAAAACTGCTAATTTTTTCATTTTTATATCTCCTTATAAAGTGTTTTTCCTGCATAGGAATATGCAAATTTGTCACATTCATCTCGGTCGCCGCACAAAACAAGCGGCGCTGTTATGTATGCAAGCTGTTCGTTCAAAAGGTCACATTCACCCTGATTTAACCTTACAAAGCCGTAGCCGTATTGCTCCTCCTGCGCTTCGACATCCTCGTAAAGATAGTCGGAAACATCTGCAGGTTCGGGCATATCGTTTTCGTCAACCTTGGCAAATTTACGTGTGTTCGACACGGTATTTACAAAGTCAAAATCAAGCGCTTCGGGGTATGTAAGAGGTGTACTTTCGGTACACTCCTTTATTTTTTTTATATATTCCTTATTTGTACCGCAGCAGCCGCCAAGAATTCCTATGCCGTTTTTAAGTGCTTCGGGAATAAAGGAGGCAAACTGTTCAACCGTCAGGTCAAAGCCGCCGTCATCCTTAGGAAGTCCTGCGTTGGGCTTTGCGATAAGCTCAATACCCATCGCGCGTGCGTACGGCGACACCTTTTTAAGAATATCGATTATGAGGTCGGGGCCGAACGAGCAGTTAAGACCGAATGCCGAAATGCCGAGCTCGGCAAGTGTGATAAGCGAGGGTATTACCTCGTCACCGCACAGCGTTTTTCCGTTTTTGTCAACAGTGAGCGTTACAAACACGGGCTTGTCGGACACTTCCTTTACAGCCGTCACAGCCGCCTTTGCTTCAAGAGTGGAAATACACGTTTCGGCTGTGAAAAAGTCCACAAAATGTTCAGCGCCCATTACGGCTTGCTTGTATTCCTCAACGGCAAAATCAAATGTGTCATCGCCCATCGGGTAGAACATAGCGCCCGATGGTGCAACGGATGCGCCGAGAAGATGCTCACCTGCGCTTTCACGGCTTATTTTAGCCGCAAGCATACAAACCTCACGCGCTGACAGCAGCACGCCGTTTTCTTCAAGTATTCTCGGTGTTGCGCCAAATGTGCAAGCGTACACGGCGTCAGACCCTGCGCTGTAATAATCTCTTTGTATTTCCTGCACCGCTTCGGGATGGTCAAGCACCCACATCTGTACGTTTTCGCCTGCCGGCAGTCCTCTTTTTATAAGCTCCGTGCCCGTTGCGCCGTCAAGCACCAAGGGAAGCTTAAAGGGAAATTTACCCTTACCCATTTTAAACTCTCTTATATTTTGTGCCTGCAGGGGTGTCTTCAAGGATGATTCCCTTATCCGCAAGCTCTTTTCTTATGCAGTCAGCGAGGGCATAGTTCTTCGCCTTCTTCGCTTCAGCTCTTTCTGCTATCTTTGCAAGTATTTCGGAGTCATCGTCAGCGCTTTCCTTTTTCTCAATGCCGAGAAGCGTTGTAAGCTCACGAAGCACACCGTAGAGGTATTCCGCGCTTTCAAGGCTCATAGGAGTCTTGCCGTTTACAAGGAGGTTACAGTCCTTTACAAGCTCAAACACAGCGGCGATACCGTCAGCGGTATTGAGGTCATCGTCCATCGCCGTGATGAACTGCGCACGTCTTTCATCAGCCGTCTTCTTGACGGATTCATCAAGCGTACCGCTTACCGCGTTCTTTATGTAGAACGAAAGGCTTTCCTCACAGTTGTGTATACGGTCAAGGGCGGAAAGCGATGCTTCAAGCACCTCTGCCGAGTAGTTGACGGGCTTTCTGTAGTGAGCCGACAAAAGGAAGTATCTTATAACATCGTATCCGTACTTTTCGGCAACGTCACGAACCGTGAAGAAGTTACCGAGGGATTTTGACATTTTTTCGTTGTCAACGGAGATAAATCCGTTGTGAAGCCAGAAGTTTGCAAACGTACAGCCGCAAGCCGCTTCAGACTGTGCAATTTCGTTTTCGTGGTGGGGGAATGCAAGGTCCTTACCGCCGCAGTGAATGTCAATGGGCTGACCGAGGTACTTTCTTACCATAGCCGAACATTCAATGTGCCAGCCGGGACGTCCTTTGCCCCAGGGGCTATCCCATGCAGGCTCGCCGGGCTTTGCCGCTTTCCAGAGAGCAAAGTCAAGCGGATCGCGCTTCTGGTCGGAAACGTCTATTCTTGCGCCTGCTTCAAGCTCGTCAATGGGCATGTGCGACAGCTTGCCGTAGCCCTTGAACTTTTTGGGCTGGAAGTAAACGTCGCCGCACGATTCATAAGCAAAACCCTTTTCGATAAGCACGCTTACGATGTCGATGATGCTGTCGATGTTTTCAGTAGCCTTGGGGTGAATGGTCGCCTTTTTGATGCCGAGGCCCTCTGCATCCGTGAAGTATTCCTTTATATACTTTTCGGCAACCTCAGATGATGTGATGCCCTCTTCGTTTGCTTTTTTGATTATTTTATCGTCAACGTCGGTGAAGTTCTGCGCAAATGTCACCTTGTAGCCTCTGTATTCGAGGTATCTTCTGAGCATATCGAAAACGACGAAACAACGTGCGTTTCCTATGTGGAAAAAGTTATATACCGTAGGGCCGCAGGCGTACATTCTTACGTGGCCTTCTTCTATCGGCACAAGCTCCGCCTTTTCACCTGTCATCGTGTTAAAAAGTTTCATAGTGTTTTCCTCTTTATTCTTGTTCTTTGAGCTTTTTCTCAAGCTCCTCAATTCGTTCGGTAAGCTTTGCTATTTCCTGCGCCACCGGGTCGGGAACGTGGATCTGGTCAAGATCCTGCGCTTCATTCTTTACCGCTTTTTTAGCCACAGCCTTTGCAGGAATACCGACGGCGGTGGTGTTTTCGGGCACCTCGTGAAGCACGACGGCACCTGCCGCTATCTTTGAATTGTCGCCGACCTTGAACGGGCCGAGCACCTTTGCGCCTGCGCCGACCATTACGTTATTACCGAGCGTGGGGTGACGCTTTCCGACGTCCTTACCCGTACCGCCGAGCGTAACGCCTTGGTATATCGTACAGTTGTCGCCGATCTCTGCCGTTTCGCCTATAACGACACCGCAGCCGTGGTCAATGAAAAGCCCTCTGCCGATAGTAGCACCGGGGTGTATCTCAATACCCGTTGCAAACTTTGCCGCCTGGCTTATCGCACGCGCGGCAAACGGATGCTTTTTGTTTATCTTGTGCGCAACACGGTGCGCCATAACCGCATGAAGTCCCGAATACAGGAACAGTACCTCCGATTTACTCGTTGCCGCGGGGTCGCGCTCCATTATAGCGGTTATATCATCGTTTACGTCAAGTATGCAGTCCGTGATAAAATCCACCGCATCAACCGCGAAATTCGCGCGTCTTACTGCATTTGACAGTACGTTTGTTTTCTTAATATGTTTTTTCACTTTCGTAAATTCCTTTATGCTGTAGGTAATACAAAACCGTTTTCAATAAGCCACGTGGGAGAAACGAACGTATCTCCGACAGACACCGCCGAGAAAAGGCGCTTAGTCGTTTCACCGAAGCCGCTTCCGTCGTTGGGCGCAAGCTTCTGTCCCTGAGTTACCTCGTCACCGACATTGATACCTGTTATATCAAGTCTTGTGTACCACGATCTTACGCCGAGGCCGTGGTCAACGACGATAAATCCGCCGAACAGCGTATCCGTGCCAACGTAAGCAACCTTACCTGATGCCATAGCCGTTGCGTAACTGCCCTTGTAAAGACGTGATTCTATACCTGCGTGAATGTAAGATGATTCCTCTGCATTAAATTTTATCGGGTTGCCGTAGCCGGTAATATACGACTGCTCGCGAGTGGGGAAAAGTATCTTTTCTTCACCGAGCCACTTTGATGACGATTCGCCGTTCATTATTTCGCCCATAAGCGTTTTGAGCGCGGATACGTTCGCATCCGTCATATATTCTTCAAGCGTGGATTTCTTGATGTCTATTTCTTTCGTTACGTATTCCTTATCAAGAATATTTACGTCGTACGTTGAGGATATCGCTCCGCACTTCAGAGTTATGGTATATTTGCCTGCCTGCGTGTCATGCGTCGTCGGAATGACGGCATATGCGTTTTCGCCGTCCGAGTAAAACTTCGGCACTGCGCCGAGTGACGGCTCAGACGAGAATTCGACCTTCGACGGATCGACATTCGCACCGCCTATAATGATAACGCCGCCTTTTTCAACGAACGGCTGTCCTGTATGCTCAAGCATGGTCGTCCAGATGTTGAACGAAGGGGATGCCTTGACCGTAGCGCGGAATACGTAGCTTCCAGAACCGACGCCTATAGCGCCTTCTTCCTCGCGCCACTGTACGTCGATCTTCACGGTGTAAGCCGTTTCGTGTTCGGGATATATACCCGTGAATTCATTGAACGGACGCGTAACGGATGTACCGTCGTCCTCTGTCATCGTTATGTAAACGTCCGTGTCCAGCGGCTTTCTCGTAAACAACATTCCGAGATCCCCTGCGCTGACACGTCCGATATCTGCAATTTCACTTGATGTGGGAATTTTCGAATCAACGTAATCTCCCTTTACGTTGCGGTATCTCCACGTAAATTCCGAAGGAGATATCACCGTATTTCCTTCTCCCGCGGTAAACACCGGAACGTCATACGTATATAAGAACGAGGCAAGCTCAAGGGATGCAAAATTACGTCCGTCCTCGGCCTTGGCGCGGTAAGGCACCTTGTCGCTGTCGTTGTAAAAATAAATATCCTCAAGCCTTTCAACGTTCATATAAACGGAATATTCTTCCGTTATATTTTCGCCTTTGAGTATTGCTTTGAATAAATTGAATCTGAATGCCTCGTCGGGAATGGCATCGACCTTCTCTCCTTTAAGAAGAGCTGACAGTATTTTGATCGTTTCACCGTCCTCGGTATCGATCTTTTCGCCTGTCGGTGTTTCAACCTCAGCGGAAACGATCAGAGAGCTGTTATCCGTGAGTTTATCAAACGGGGGATTGTACGATAAAAACGCGAGTACAGTCGGAACGAACAGAATTATTATTAAGACCGTTGCCAAAAACTTGTTTTTCACCGGTGTACCTTTCCTTTCTTTTTCAGTCGAGTTTGCTTTTACGCTTCTGAAAGCGCGACGTGCGCTTCCACATTTGTTTTTCCGTCGCCTCGTACGGTGCGGAAATAGTATACTCCGTCTTCTTTGTAAGAATAAATTTTAACTGTGTCGCCGAGCGGAGCATCGGCAACGAAGCTGATATTGATACTTGAGATGTAACGTCCCTTATCACGCGAAAATCTTTCATAACGCATTTCGGGGATAAATGACGCAAGCATATCGGGATAGTTTGTGTTGTTTATGTGACCGTTCAAGTCAATGTCGGAATAAAGCACGTTTTTTTCTCCGACAAATTCAAGCTTTTCGGGGCAGGGTATGCGAAGGTGTCTCGGTACTTCCACCGAGCAGGTGTCGTCATCGCGAACCGATAAGTCCTCGTATTCCGACACGCGCAGGATCTTATCGCCGTTTTCAATTATCGCCCACGCGGATGCGCCCTCGGCAATAAGCTCGTTTTGGCAAAAAACTTTATAGAGTCTTTCGCTGACGACGCCGCGTTCCTTTGATATCCAGCTTTCAACCGTAAGCTCGTCGTAAGCGTGAACCGTACGGTAAACATTCATATTGAACTTACAGAGAATAAATCCTCTGTTTTTTTCAGCCATATCTACGGTGGTTTTTCTGCCGTTCGGGGCTGTCATTTTCTGAAGCTGCAGGTTTGCACACTCCTGCATGTGCCGCAGCACGGCGGATGCCCTCATATTACCGAAGGCATCCTCATCGTGCACGCTGACTGTAAATTTTGCTGTTTCTTTCATTAATTACGCCTTGCCGTTTGAACCGAGAACGTTTACGAGCTTGTGACGTACAACTTCCTTGATTATCTTGCGAGCGTTGCCGAGGTAGTTTCTGGGGTCGAATACTTCGGGCTTGTTCGTGAATATTTCACGGATACCTGCTGTCATAGCGATACGGAGGTCAGAGTCCATATTGATCTTACATACAGCGGATGCTGCAGCCTGACGGAGCATTTCTTCGGGAATACCCTTTGCGCCGCCCATAGAACCGCCGCAAGCGTTGATCTTTGCAACGAGCTCCTCATCAATGCTGGAAGCGCCGTGAAGAACGATCGGGTAACCGGGCATTATCTTTGTGATCTCTTCGAGAATATCGAATCTGAGCTTTGCTTCGCCTGTGAACTTGAATGCGCCGTGGCTCGTACCGATAGCGATAGCAAGGCTGTCAACGCCTGTTCTGGAAACGAATTCTTCAACCTCGGAGGGCTTCGTGTAGGAAGCATCTTCAGCGGATACGTTTACTTCGTCCTCGATGCCTGCGAGCTTACCGAGCTCACCTTCAACAACAACGCCCTTGTCGTGAGCATACTCAACGACCTTCTTTGTAAGAGCGATGTTTTCCTCAAACGATGCGTGCGAGCCGTCGATCATTACAGATGAAAAGCCTGCATCGATACATTCCTTACAAGCCTCAAAGCTTGCGCCGTGGTCAAGGTGAAGTGCTAAGTCAATGCCTGTTGTTTCCATTGCAGCATTTACCATTCCCATAAGGTATTCCTTGCCTGCATACTTCATCGCGCTGGAGGAAACCTGAAGGATAACGGGGGATTTTTCCTCCGCACACGCTTCGGTAACCGCCTGAATTATCTCCATGTTGTTGATGTTGAAAGCGCCGATAGCGTAACCGCCGTCATAAGCCTTCTTGAACATGTCCTTTGTTGTAACAAGTGCCATTTTTTTGTTCTCCTTAAAAATAATATACTAACGTACGTATTATACACTAAATAAAATAATAAATCAATATTTTTTTAAAATATTTATCGGTAGATTAATTTTTTTGTAATAATTGCCATTCCCGTTCATCTGACCGGGGGGCGGCACGTTTCGCCCGAGGCGAAACCGTCGGTGCGCCCTTGAATACGGTTTATAAAGCGGTACTCACGCACCGCGCGAATTCACACGGCGGTGTGAATTGTGCCGCCCTGATGAAACGAACGGAAATGGGTTACGGAAAGTATGCGGGCGTATACCATATAACACACCGGACAAAATGAACGCAACGGGAAAACGTTGCAGCAGCCCCGTCAATTGCCGTTAAAAACCACCAAACTTTTCGTTTTCCCATTGACTTTTTTTGTAAAATATGTTACACTGAAAAAAATATCCTTATGAAAGGGGAACAAAATGGAAAATTTTAAAAGAACTTCTTCAAAAATTCTTTCGTTTTTACTCTGCTTTACGCTTTTAGCGAATATGTTTTTGAGCATGCCCATAACTGTAGACGCGGCACAAAGCAAGCCGATCACCGTTATTGCAGGCTCTGACTATCAGGAGCGTCCGTCTGACGGTAAATACATGTACGACGCTTGTAATGAGCTTATGAGCAGTGCTAAAAAACAGGGACTTGACCCGTACGGTATGCTTTTCTGCGGCGACTATTCGGGCGGTTTCGACGTTAACAGAACAGAAAAGAGTATAAGCGAAATAAAGGGAATGCTCAATACTCACTTCGGCGGTGTAGAGCACACCGTATTCTCACAGGGTAACCATGACCCTGCGGCATCCCCCAGCCTTTCACGCTCAGGTAACCACGATACCCCTTATTACGGCGTTTTCAATATTAATGACGACGATTACGGTTGGTACAACGGAGACCCCTCAAATATGAGCGACGGTATGTCGGGACATCTTCCCACCATTCAGAAAACAGCCGCAAATCTTAAGTCTTATCTTGATCAGAAGATACTCGAAGGCTATCAGAAGCCCATATTTATTACATCGCACATTCCGCTTCACTACTCCTTCAGAACGAGAGCGTACAACGACGGTCAGTACGCAATGCACATCGTTGAGGTGCTCAACAATGCAGGTGCGGCAGGTCTTAATATCATTTATCTTTTCGGACACAACCATTCGGGACGTTCCGATGACTATATAGGCGGCGGCTCGATCTACCTTACACGCGGCGACGTTATGTACGTTTCCAAGATAGGCGATACGAAGCAGCTTCCTTATGACGTTCCGCTTCGCTTCACATATATGAATGCGGGTTACATTGCATACTGCGCAAACGGTAACCCCGGCGGTAATGCGCTTAATTTGGCGGTATTTGAAATAAGAGATACCGAAGTTACCGTAAAGCGTTGCGGTGCAAACGGATTTCTTCCCGTCGGTGCAAAGGCAGGCTGGTGGACAGGCGAGGAATCTGCCGCTACATACGGCACAACGGATAAATACCTCAAACAGCCCACAGGCACAACGATGATTCTGAAGCCCGGCTACGGCGAAGGTAACAGAGTTGATACAACCGTATCAAGATATGCTCCCGTTACATCGTTCACAGCAGGCAGAAAGTACGTTATCACAGATAAAAACACAGCAGGAAGCGCAAATGCATTGAAATACGCCGCAGGTGATGCTTCACTCACTCCCATTACGATAAAATCAGATGCTATAGGCGCTTATCTTGAAAATGTTACCTCCGACATTGAATGGACGTGGGGCAACGTTTCGGGAAGCTACGGCACGCTTCAGGGCTCAGGCGGCAGATACCTGCAGATAAACGGCGGCTCGGGCGGTACTATCCGTACAAGCAGTGACTACAAGCAGACGGAAAACGGAACGAGATACAGTATGTGGCGTCTTTCAAGTACAGCTTCAAGCGGTCTTTACGCTTACGTTCTCGACGCTGATTATACAAACGCAGCTCTCCGTTCTTATATAAGAAAGACTTCAGCAGGCGCACTTACGTCCGTTATGCAGAACGATCTTTCTTCAAGCACATCTCCCTTCTATGCATTTGAAAGACAGGATATCACTTCGTCAACCGTAAACGTTGCACTTGAGGGTATAAGATCGTATGTATTCAAGCCGGGCAAGTATTCCTCCTGGGCAGAGCTTGAAAAGGTCATCAAGGCAGGCTTGCTTGTAACCGTTGAGGGTGCATACGGCACAACAACGACATCCGATTACGTGATAAACGGCACGTTTGATCCCACGAAGTCAGGCTCAGCTGTTATTACGGTTTATTATCAGGGTGAGCCTATCGGCGCTGTAACTATCATAACATCAGCTAAAACTTATCCCGATGCAAAGACGGTCGGTGACGTAAACGGCGACAACAAGATAAACGGTAAGGACCTTATCAGACTCAAGAAATACGCGCTTGACAGCGGTTCTGCTTCAATCGTTTACGAAGCATCCGACGTAACGGGCGACGGCGCTATCAACATCCACGATATGCCCGCACTGTTCAATAAAATAGCATCTTCCAAGTAAAAAAATAAAGAGAAGATTCGCCCCTGCGGATCTTCTCTTTTTGTTTGTTATAGGTTATAAAACCGTTTTTGTTTATTTCCTTCGGGGTGTGTAGTTCGCAGGCGAATGTATTTCGCCTGCGAACCACCACAGCCGCTTGAAATATAACCGTAGGGGACATTCACGAATGTCCCGTTCGTAACCTGTTTGTGCTTATTTCATCAGGTATAAAGAAATCTTATATTGTGATAATTCCGATACCGCTTAAAACGGATGAAACGAGAATAAGCACGATGCACACGGGTGCTACATATTTTATAACGACCGTGAAAAGCTTTTTAGCCTTGAATTCTCCGCCTATCTCCGCTTCTTCTATCATTGACTTAGGCTTGATGATGTAGCCGATAAATATACACGTTGCAAGTGCAACTATAGGCATTATCACGCTGTTGCTTATGAAGTCGAAGAATGTTAAGAAGTCCATTCCGATGAGCTTTATTCCGCCCCAGATGCCGTTACCGAGCGACGATGGGATACCGAGTACAAGACACACCGCAAGTACAATGAAGCAAGCGGGACGTCTGCCTATCTTGAGCTTATCCGTAAATATTGAAACGACCGTTTCCATAAGTGAAATTGACGATGTAAGTGCCGCAAACAAAACGAGTAAGAAGAATAAAACACCGATGACCGTACCGCCTGACATATGGTCAAACACCTTGGGGAGCGTTACGAACATAAGTCCCGGGCCTGCGCCGAGAGATTCGGGTGTACCGCCGGAAAAAGCAAATACTGCCGGAATTACCATAAGACCTGCAAAGAATGCAATACCCGTGTCAAAAATCTCAATTTGTCTTACCGAGGTTTCGATGCACACATCCTTTTTCATATATGAGCCGTACGTTATCATAATGCCCATTGCAAGCGACATTGAATAGAAAAGCTGTCCCATTGCCGCAAGCACTGTCTTTACGGAGAACTTTGAAAAATCAGGCTTTATGTAGTAGATAACACCGTCCCACGCACCGTCTATCGTCATTGTGTAAATTGCAATAAACAACGTCAGAACGACAAGCACGGGCATCATAATTTTACTTACCTTTTCGATACCCTTTTCAACACCGAGCAAAACGACAACCGCCGTCAGCCCCAAAAAGAGTGCAAACCAACCGATCGGCTCCCAGACTCCGCCTATAAACGAACCGAAATATCCGTCTGCTGCCGCCGCACTTCCGTTACCGCTTAAAAATACGGTAAGATATTTTATTACCCAGCCGCCGATAACACAGTAATAGGGTAAAATTATTATCGGAACGGCAGATGCCAGATACCCGATAAATGAAAATCTCTTATCAAGCGCCTTGAATGCACCGATAGCACTAAGCCCCGTTTTACGTCCGAGGGATATCTCCGCTGTCATCAGCGCAAAGCCGAAGGTAACCGCGAGAATGATGTATGTCAGCAGGAAAATACCGCCACCGTACTGTGCGGCAAGATACGGGAATCGCCATATATTGCCAAGTCCGACAGCAGAGCCCGCTGCGGCAAGAACAAAGCCTATCTTGCCTGTAAAACTGCTTCTGTTAGACATGAAGTTTCTCCTTTGATATTAAATTCTTCTTATTATTACATATTTCGGACAAAAAGGCAATAGCTATGACGAATTTTTTTCAAAAAAATTCACGATACCTCTTGACAAATTATACTATGTGTTGTATAGTATAATACATCAGGAGGTAATAGTATGGACATTCAACTTAAACGAGGATACATCGAAATATGTGTACTTGCTTCGATGTTCAAGGAGGAAACGTACGGATATAAGCTGATAAAGGACATTGAGCCTATAATGGATATTTCCGAATCAACCCTTTATCCGATACTTAAACGTCTGCAGTCATCGGGCTGTATCGTTTCCAGAAGCGCTGAGCACAACGGACGGCTTCGCAAATACTATGCAATAACAAATGACGGACGTGAAAGAATAAAAGAATTTTTATCGGATTGGAACGATATCGAAAAAGTATACAACTATATAAGAGAGGAATCTGAAAATGGATAAAAGGGAGTTTTTAAAGGCTCTTGAGCTGGCTTTACAGCCTATAAACAAAAGCGAAAGAGAGCAAACGCTGGCATATTACGAGGAAATAATCGATGACAGATGCGACAGCGGAATGACGGAAAAGGAAGCAGTTTATTCCCTCGGAAGCATCGAGGAGATAACGCGCCCCATTCTTGAGGACGCCGGCGTTGACGCAGGCGCTGTCGAAAGCAACGACAAAATGAGTATATGGGATGCAATAAAAACGATCTTCATCGGCTTTTGTATCGTGTGCTTGAATTTCTGGGCTTGGTCGCTTGATATTACGATGTGGTCAAGCGGTATTTTATATATCCTGTCGGGCTTCTTCCGCATGGTTTCATCGAAAGCAATGTTTGCAGGGCTTGGTTTTATATCGTGGGCTTGCGCACTTGCGCTTTGCGTACCGTTTGTAAAGCTTACGAAATGGTCGTATGCACGTATTAAAGAGTATATTTTCAAACTGAAGACGTTTTTTGAAGGTTTCGGAGGTAACAAGTAATGAAAAGATCAACTATTGTTTTATTGGTCGCCCTCGCTATGTTTTTATGCGGTGTGGGTCTTACCGTTTACGG
>JAZRTS010000128.1:0-6029 GCA_045652135.1 Eubacteriales bacterium
CTACCGTTCAGTGTCCACCCATCAACATTCGGCAGAGTATCGGCAGTATATATGCCAATATGAGAAACGCCCTCGCTCATATAATCAACTACGGGTGCATGGAAGGTTCTCCAAAGAACCGCAACAAGGAAGTGATCTATGCCGTATGAGTTGAAACGGTTAAGCAGAATAACGATCTTGTAACCGCCATTTGCGGTAAAAGCATAGCATCCACCAGCCTCAAGTCGATCCAGCGATTTCTGCGAATTATCTTTGCAAACCTCAAGTAAAGGTGCAAGTGTCTGAAAAGCAGAACGCTCACTCTGAAGCGATACTCTATCCTGCAAAAAATCAAAGATGCCGCTGATAATGTAACGGCTTTTACCGAAACACTTCCTCTGCATATTCTTCGGTACATCGATTGAAGTTATCTTGATCCAATCGCGTAGGTTCGGCAACGCATCTCGGTCATACATTGTCAGGGATGAAATATTGGTATTCAAAAAGTCAACTGTCGGTGTGTCCGAGACCGAAGACAGTATTGCGATCAATCTATAATCAGTTTCCTCAACTTTGAGATTATCCAATACTACCGCAAACTTATATCCGTCCTTGTATTTATAAGCATAACACCCGCCAAGCTCAAGGTTATCAATCAGCTCTTGCGGATTTTCCTCACAGTGATGCAGAAATTCATTCAAGGTCACGTAAAGAGATTCCTTTATCTCCGAACGGAAAGAACCTTTGTTGCCGTACGTAAACGCTGAAACACCAAGAAGGCGATCTCTGTTTTTAGGCGTTACTGTGATATGCCCGATCCTCTTGATAACCGAAGCTCCAAGAAAATCGTCGGCAGTAACGGTAAACATTCTCCCCATTACCTCTTGACAGAAATCCGTGGTTTTTAGTTCTTCAGCAGAATACACGCCGTTAAAAACAACAACCGTAACTTGTTCTCTCTCCACCTTCGGCTTGAAGCGTTCAAGTATGCACATCACACGATAGCCGTTATCAAACTTATAAGCAAAGCAATCACCGATTTCAAAAGGTGGAAATGCTTTTTCAATGGGTGGAGCCGACCTCTTTCGTTTTCTCGGTTTTTCACGAGGAGTTTGAATCATTACTAAAAACTTTTCAAGGTTTTTTTGACGAACGATCAAATCCTTTTCGGATGCTTCAAGCTCACGATAAAATTCAATATTTGCACCGCTTTCGATGATTTCTTTTACACGGTTTAAAACAAGCTCCGATTGCTCACAGCACATCCATTCGGCTTTGGCGAGTGCAAAATATACATCGTGCATCACACCGTCGTCATCGTCAAACTCAGCGTGATATTTTGCAAGAATATCTGCGGTTATTTCAGCAACCGCCTTGCCGTTATCGTATTCTTCCATGAAATTATCGTAATACTCGCAGAACTCGTCGCTCTGCGCCATTCCCATTCCCCAAGAGCCCATATATACACCGCCTTTCTCGCTTTTATTGTACCACAATTTCGTAAACATTTCAACCGTTTCGCGCAAATAGGCTCCCTCTGGGAGGGAGCTGGCGCCGAGTTGTTTACAACTCGATGCGACTGAGGGAGAGTGCGTAACAATATAGGTTAATCAAATTCCAAAGTTGTGCAGGCTCCTTCCGTCACGCTACGCGTGCCACCTTCCTCTCGGAGGAAGGCTTTCGCCGGCTCAAATATGCCGCGAGAGCCGAAATGCCCGAAATGCATCTACAAAATTCTGAAAAACCTTAGAGTCGGAAAAGTGAAGTTGCGGCTTTGCCGCAGTGATGTTGTGCTTACGCACAGTGATGTTTTGCGCCTGCGGCGCAAAGTGATGTGATGTGTTCCGCATCTTAACGCGCGAAGCGCACATCACTGACGAAGTCAACATCACGCCCGAAGGGCACATCACGTTCCGCGTGAGCGGAACACATCGTTGAAAAAAGCACTTGCCTACGCAAGTGCTTTTTTCTGGCTGGGATAGCTGGATTCGAACCAGCGTAATGCAAGAGTCAAAGTCTTGTGCCTTTACCGGCTTGGCGATATCCCAATATTAAGTTACTGAAACAGTATATCACAAAAAAGCCTTGAAGTCAATACTTTTAAAAATTATTTTTGTCTTATGCGGTTTTTCATAAAGCATATTATTGTATTCGGGTGAATAGATATTTAGTGATATTACCGGGGAGGAATTATTTTATGTTTATTTATTCATTCAAAGCATCGACCTTGCGCTTTTTTGCAATTATAGTTTTAAGTGTTGCGGCAATCATTACCCTTGTTGCGCTGATTCCGAAATATGAGCCTGCATCCGTTTACACAGAAAATCAAAAGGTCAACTACAGTAAGATCGTAACAAATGATGACAGACGTAATTTTTTGTCGCAGTTCGGCTGGCAAACAGCCGAAGCACCTGTTGATGAGGCGGAAGTAAAGATTCCCGTGAAGTTTGACACCGTTTACGAGTCATACAATACACTTCAGACAAAGCAGGGCTTGAATCTTGAAAAATACAAAAACAAGGACGTTACACGCTACACATACGAAATAACGAATTATTCCGATTATGACGGTAAAGTCCTTGCAAATATAATCGTATATAAAAACAAAGTCATTGGCGGCGATATATGCTCAGCCGATGTCAACGGCTTTCTTCACGGCTTTGAAAAGGATGTAACGCTTCCTTAAAAGTTTATCTTCATTCCGTCATAGCTCATAATAAACCCGTGCGGCTTTGCCATTTCCATAAATTTGTCATACGTTAAGTCACAGTCGGGCGCACGCAAGCCGTTATGGCTGAAATGGTGGCTTACAAATATTGTTCTTTTGTCAGCCGTACCGAGATTCATCAGCCGTTCTTTTACTTTCAAGTTGGCAGGGAAGCCCATATGGCCCGTTTCAGCACTCTGGTATCCCATTGTGCAGTCAAGGGAAATGAGGTCGCAACGTTTACCAGCAAGATATTCAAACGTCTTGTCAATAAAAATGCCCGTGTCGTGGCCGTAAAGCATACGCTTTCCGTCTTTCTCGATAAGATAGATATAAGCATCCTCATTTGCGTGGAAGACCGACAGAGGAGTGACTGTATATCCTCCTATGTCCTGCGGAACGTACGGCTCAATATACGTGAAATCAACGCTGTATTTGTCATATTTTTCTTTAAGCGCACGTGTGACGACCGTTTCAACGGCACGGTTGCCGTATGTGTGGAGCTTATCATCAAGCTGACCGTCAAAATAGCAGTATCCGTAGCCTCTGTACTGCAGATCTGCAGCGTTGCAATGGTCGGGGTGTGAATGGGTAAAGATGATATTTTTTATTTTGCGAAGCTCAATGCCCGCCTTTTCTGACGAAATATGAACGTCGGGCGAAAAGTCTATCATAAGCTCACCGTCTATAACAGCACCGCTTCTCATACGGTATTCCTTGCCTCCGAGTGCCTTAGCCGTCCTACAAAATCTGCAGTCGCAGAACATACCGGGTATAGCCTCGGCTGCTGCCGTTCCCAAATATAAAAGCTCCATATCGCATCCCCTTTCGTTTGGGAGTTATTATACATTAAATTTCTTTAAAAGTCAATATTTTTTCCTTTAGTAAAGAGTTGTTTTTAAAAAAAGCAGCTCTTTTTTACGTCTTGCACTGTTTTTTTAACCTGTTGGGAAAAAAGTCTTTACATTTTTCGACGGGTATAGTATAATACGCTCAAAGGACGGTGATGGTGTGAGGGTACGTATAGAGGAATCAGAAAATGATGAAATAGTTATACGCTGTAAAAAACAGGACGGCACCGTTTTCCGCCTTGCCTATGAAATAGAAAAGATTTTGTCACACAGTGAGCTTACCTTGACTATAGGTAACAAAGAATATTACGTTTCGTCGAGCGACATATTGTTTTGTGAGACCGATGACGGCAAAATATTCGCACATACAGATGAAAATATGTTCGAAACACCCTTGAAGCTTTATGAGCTTGAGGAAAAGCTTCCGCCGTATTTTGTCAGAATATCAAAGTCCTGTATTGCCAACATTATGAAAATCGACAGCATAAACAGAAATATAACGGGGGCAAGCGAAATATCATTTGTTAAAACAAACAAAACGGTATATTGCTCACGCTCGTATCTGAAAATGCTGAAAGATAAAATAAAAGAAATGAGGTTATGAAAATGAAAAGAAAATATTTATGGCCGATAACGCTTGTCGTATGCGGTGTACTTATGCTGCTTTCCGCAATTATATCAAGTGCGGGTCTGGTAGATTTTCCGCTTTATAAAGCGGTAATTGCAATTCCGCTTGTCGCACACATAGTCGTAAAGGGAATTATAGGCAAAAGATTTTATACTATTCCGATACCGCTGACAGTTATGTTCTTACTTTTTGAAGAGAACATTGCAAAATGTGCAGGTGTTGAAAGCGGAGATCTTATATCCAACTGGATAGTTATACTTGCTGCAATTCTTATCTTTGTAGGTCTTGCGTTTATAACCTTCTTTGTGGATCACAATGACGATGAAGATTCCAAAGATGTTAAAGCAACAAAAAATCACGTATCTGCTTCCGTGAAATACATAAACTGTCACGGTTTTGAGCATGAAACGGTTGAATGCAATATGGGCTCGTCTAAGGTGTTCTTTTCAAATGCTTCCGAATATAGTGGCGATGCCACACTCAAGCTTAACTGCAATATGGGAAGCGTAGTTGTATGTGTGCCTTCTGAATGGGATGTTGATGCAAAGATCGACAATCATATGGGGTCTGTTAAGGTTGACGATAATACACCTATCGAGGGTGCAAAGAAGCTGAGGATCGTCGGTGAAAACAACATGGGTGCTGTTCACGTTAAATTTAACTGAAAAAACTCGAAAAAAAATTAAAAATCCCTGAAAAAAATTGTAAAAAGGTATTGATTATTTGAAAAAAGTGTGATACAATATGACTTGTATTAAGTTCCTTTTACGGTGCTTTAAAATGTCAACAGTGTGACGCCCTCTCAGGTCACGTGTTGATGCACAAAATTTTTCAGGAGGTGAACGACTTGCCGAATATCAAGTCTGCAAAAAAGCGTGTTAAGGTAATCGAAAAGAAGACACTTCAGAACAAAATGTTCAAGTCTTCTCTCAAAACAGTTATAAAGAAGTATGACGCTGCTATCGCTGAAGGCGATAAGGCTAAGGCTTCCGAAGCTTACAAGGCTGCTGTTAAGAAGATCGACCAGGCAGTTGCTAAGGGTATCATCCACAAGAACGCAGCTGCAAGAAAAAAGAGCCAGTTTACTCTTAAGATCAACTCGCTTTAATCAAAAACGCTTAATCAAAAAAAACGTGCCGACATTGTGTCGGCACTTTTTTTATCCTATATTTATATCGAAAGAATAAGCGGTGTGTCCACTATTACCCTTTTTATGCTTTGAAAGACTGCAGTCGTATTCTCCTATATACAGAAGTCCGTTTTTGTCATATACGCTTACGGTGAATTTATAAAAGCCATCTGACCCCAAAGGGCTTACTTTTTGGGCAAATACAGCACGCTGGCCGTCAAAGTCCACCGCTGTTAAATTGATGTTTTTGAGAAACCTCTTTTCTCTATCGTGTATACTCATACTGTATTCATACGTTCCGTCGGGCAAGACTGTGTAAAAGTGTATCACTGCTTCATCGTCATTTTCATTTGCCTTGCTGTTATAATCGTATATTTCGATTTTTAGAAAGTCATCTTTAATAAATGCAGTTGCATCTACAGAATCGGAGTTTTCGTTCGATACCTGCAAATTTTGGATACATTCCATCGTTTTTAAGTCAAGTACACGGAGAAGTGTTTTATTATGCTTGTCAGTTCCCAAAAGCACAAGAGTTTTGTCTGTAGAATGTACTTCGTTTATTATGAAATCATCACCCGGATCATATACAAGCTTAAGCGTATCTTCATAAACCTCATTTTTTCCGTAATTAATTCCGTAGATGCAGTTTTCATCTTCTTTATAAGGCGATGGAATATCTTTTGAATGGACGAAAAATACTGTATCCGATGTGTAACTCGCTGTATATAGAGAGAC
>JAZRTS010000129.1:0-4714 GCA_045652135.1 Eubacteriales bacterium
CGATAAATTGGAATTTATCGCTTGGTCATACTTGAATATTGCTTATCAATTCAAAGGTTACAACAATAACAATAAAGAGAATTAAAGGAATAAACTGAATTGTAAAACTTAAAATTCGTTTTCCTTTTTTGCGAAAAATAACCGAAAGCACTATACCTAACACAGAAACAAAAGGTAAAGTTATGCCAATAGTAATCATAAGGTCTATGATTTTTTGAATAGTTTCGGAATACATAAACATACTATCAGCGGCAAAAAGGGAAAAAATACCATATAATGACATTGGCACATAAAGAACGGAAAGAATAATATTGAATATAAATCCTATCTTATCTAGTTTGTTGTAGTTTTCTTTTTTAGGTATAACAGTACCAATAACAATAGCAACAACAACACAAAGGAAAATACCAATAAAAAACATATTAAGTCACCTGCAAATTCAAGTTTATCGAACAAATTATACCACAAAATCATGAATCTTTCAAGCAAAAAACCTCTTTTGCCCGGTAGACAAAAGAGGTTTTTTCGTGGTGCGGGTGACAGGAGTTGAACCTGCACGAATTAACACCAGCTCCTAAGGCTGGCGCGTCTGCCAATTCCGCCACACCCGCATATTTAAAGTAATATGTAATAGTGAAAAGTGAAAAAGTATTCTGCAAATTAATTATACTATATAATTTTTGATTTGTCAAGTATTTACAAATTCGAGAAGTATTTCTCTTGCAATTATTTTTCACTTGTGTATAATATTCTATATTAAACAAATGGATTTCCGCAGGAAATCTGTGCCCTTCGCCTATGGTCAGTTGACTTTGTCAACTGCGAGGGACAGGCAGGGCACAAAACTGATTATATTAGAAACTATGGAAGATAAATGCCGTATGAAAAATAAATGCTTACGTTTTATATCTGATCTTGCCGATGTGGGCGTTATTTACGTCGGTGGTATAATTTTAATTATCGGCGCCGTTTTGTTTTTCGGAAGTATGGTCGGAACTGCTGATCTCGGACTTGACGAAGTCATAGCATTCAGATCAGATAATATATTTTTGAATATTGTTTGGTTACTTTTATGCTGTTCCTTCGGTATCGGTTTGATGTTGCTTGCAAAGAAAAAAGAGTGGTACGCACGTATAAGTTCAAAACAGCTTTATTCAGCTGTCGGAATTATTACTTTTATTGTCGGTGTTCTGTGGATAGTACAGTCGCTTTCATCCCCGACGAACGATTCACGCATTACTACGGAAGCTGGAATCAAGCTTGCAAACGGTGATTATTCACCGATCGGCACGGTTTATTTCAAACGCTTCCCGTTTCAGCTTGGGTATGTATTCTGGACTGAAATATGCTCACGTCTGCTGTTTTTGCCCGATAAAACGTGGGGACTTGTACTGCAGGTTGTAAATATTATCTGCCTTGCTTTTGCAAATGTTGCGCTTGTTCGTATTTCCGAGAGGCTTTTTAAAAACAAAGCTGTTACGTTTGCAACTGCCGTAATGATTATTCTGTTTTCGCAGTCTGTAATCTTTTCCTCATTTATGTACGGAACGATACCCGGATTTGCTTTTTCCGCGTGGGCTGTATACAATTTTATAGCTTATATTCAAGACGGAAAAATAAAAAATCTTGTGCTTGCATCAATTTTTGTTACTGTTGCGGTCTGGATAAAGCTCAACAATTTAATATTTGCCGTTGCGATGATAATAATTCTCGTTGTACATTTTTTGAGAGGCGAATATTTAAAAAGGTTTTTATCCGTATGCCTTATGGCGCTTATCGTTTTCGGAGCGAAAAATCTGCCCATTATACAATATGAGCTTCGCACGGGTAACGATTTCGGTGACGGAATTCCCATGGTCTGCTGGCTTTCAATGGGACTTGGCGACTCCGTTTTTGCCCCCGGTTGGTATGATTCACAAGATACCATCGCCCTTTTTGACGGCCCCGAAGATGCTGACTACGCAAGCGACACTGCAAAAGAGCGAATAAAAGAGCGTATTGAATATTTCAAAGAAAATCCCGATAAAGCATATGAATTTTTCCGTGATAAAACCTACAGTCAATGGAACGAACCTACGTTTTCCTCTATATGGAATAACAAGGTAAGAGGGCAGTATGCCCCGAAATTCGGCTTTGCCAAGCTTGTGTGCGGCGAAGGCGAAGAATTTGCAAAGAGCGTGATGGATATAAACGTTCAGTTCTTGTATTTCGGTTTTATGATATCCTCCGTATTTATGATTTTTGATAAGTTCAAAAAGAAAGGTGTAAAGGATGAATTTATCCTTATCCCCACCGTTATCATCGGTGGATTTTTGTATCATCTTTTATTTGAAGCGAAGTCGCAGTATGTACTTCCTTATGTTGTTATAATGATACCGTACTGTGTATGGGGAATGTATCGCTTGACTGTGTATATCAGAAATTTGATTAAAAACAGATGAAAAAAATCTCCGCAGATAAACCCTCTGCGGAGATTTTTGAAAATATTTTGGAAAAATGTGCAACCGAATGTATTTAAATCCGTCTTATAGTATGAAGGCGAAAGGAAGAAGAAAATGGATGACAGCGTAATTGTTGAAATGTATTGGCAGAGAAAAGATGATGCTATTGCAAAAACGGATGAAAAATACGGTAAAATGTTGAACGGTATATCTATGTCCGTCCTCGGCTGCAGAGAGGACGCAGAGGAGTGCGTCAGCGATACATACCTTACTGCGTGGCGCAGAATGCCAAGCGAAAGGCCCGTGTATTTAGGAGCATTTTTGTCAAAGATAGTGCGTCATTTTTCAATCGACCGATACCGTAAAAAAACTGCCGAAAAGCGTGGCGGCGGAGAGGTCTGTGAGGAGCTTACCGAATGTATTCCGTCAAATACCGATGTGTTTGATGAAATTGAAAACAACGAGCTGTCACGTATAATTGACGGCTTTCTGTCAAAGCTTGATGAGGAAAAACGGATGATCTTTATAAGACGTTATTTTTACAATGATTCCATTGAAGATATATGCAAAAGATTTTCCGTGTCGTCATCAAAGGCAAAATCTGTGCTTTTCAGGCTTCGTGAAAAGCTGAAAAAACAGTTGGAGGTGCAGTTGTATGGTGAATAAAAAGAAAAGTGCCGAAAAGCTGTATGACTGTATCGGCGGTATACGTGACGATTATATAGCGAGTGCTGAAAATTACACAAAGATAAAAACATTTTACCCCAAAAAACTTTTGGTGTCCTTAGCGGCTTGCGTTGTCATACTTATCATGGTAACTACATTTTCCGATGTTTTCCTTAAAAGCGGCGACAGTGCGGCAGATGATACTGCAGTATCGCTTCAGTATGTGCTTGAAAACCACAAAATTGAGCCTGTAGAAAAGGTTGACCTGTTTTCGGGCAAAAAGCTCATCTGGTATTCTGACGGTGAATACCGTGAAAAGGTGCTTACACAGACACAGTACACCCAACTTACAAGCTATATGCAAAGCGGTTTTGAAGATGTGAAAGAAAGCCGTGATGAAGAATGTCTTGTCTGGATATGCGACGGGCGTGGAAATGTCGTAACACCGTATCTTAAAACCTCGCAGGGAAATGTATATGTCAATTTGTTTTCGTATAGAGCTGAGGTTGTGCCGAGTAAAGCCTTCACAAAGTATGTAGAAAAAATACTTACATGAAAGAGGTAAAAGTTATGAAAAAACGTATTTTTGCAATTTTGACCCTTTGTGCGCTTGTTCTGTCCGGCTGCGGTGCGGATGTGAAAGATGGTGTTCCGATGGAGGGGGATGGCGGCGCACCTAACTACGGTATGCTTGGCGATTATAACTATTCAGCTGATGACGAACTCAAGGAAGAGGCAGATGGCGGTGCAGCCGGTTCGCTGAGTAACGGCGGTGTTGACGGCGGGGAGGATGGTATAGATCCGCTTCCCGAAATTATTGAAAATAATTTTATAAATACATCAATTGAGCCTGTATCAACATTTTCATCGGATGTTGACACGGCATCGTATGCTTATTTCCGCAAGCTTGTAAATATGGGATATAAGATTTCACAGCTGAAAAATACAGGCAAGTACGCAATACGTACGGAGGAATTTGTAAATTACTTCAACTATTCGTATAATGAGCCGAAGGACGGTGAGCTTTTCGGAATAACGGCATCAGCCTCCGTCTGTCCGTGGAACAAAGACAACGTGCTTTTGACTGTTGGACTTAAAGCGGATGATGCTGTCGAAAAGACAAAAAACAATCTTGTGTTCTTGATTGACGTTTCAGGCTCTATGAACTCCGAGGATAAATTACAGCTTTTACAAAAATCGTTTACTCACCTTGTGAAAAATCTTTCCGAGGATGATACGGTTTCAATCGTAACGTATGCGGGAAGTGAAAAGGTAGTGCTTGACGGTGCAAAGGGAAATGAGCACAGTAAGATACTTTCCGCTATTAATAATCTTGAATCGGGTGGCTCTACAAATGGTGAATCGGGACTTAAAACAGCATATCAGATCGCCGAAAAATATATGTCACATGATGCAAACAACAGAATAATTATGGCATCTGACGGTGATCTCAATGTGGGTATTTCATCACGTGACGAGCTGAAAGCATTCGTTGAGCAAAAGCGTGATTTGGGTGTTTATCTGTCCGTTCTCGGATTCGGTACGGGTAATTATAAAGACCAAGCGATGGAGGCAATTGCCGACAACGGAAACGGTGTTTACTACTA
>JAZRTS010000130.1:0-1217 GCA_045652135.1 Eubacteriales bacterium
GCTATGCATTATGGATTGACGGCACAGAACAAGCTGATTTAGGCGCGTTCTCGAATCCTGCAAGGACTTATCGCCTGCCGTATGGCACGCCGTTGGGCGTTATTGCGATGACTGAGCGCGGCAACGGTAAATCTTACATTACGCAGAATGGCGCGGTAGTTCAGAGCGAAAGCAGTGATTCACGCTGGAGTTTCAATGTAACAGGCGATACAGACATTCATTTCGAATGGAATTACTGGCTTGAAGCGAGCATAACAGCGCCGATTCAGTCGCACTGGAACTGCTACATTACAACGGCTTAACGCCGTTTTTTTATTGCAAAAAACGCAGATTAAACGCAGAAAGGAATACAGCAATGATCAGGGGAACTACACCGACGTTAGAATTCACGCTTCCGTTCGGTACAGATATCCTTGCTGAAGCGTTTATCACACTTTCGCAGAACGGTGAAGTTGTCATTGATAAACAGCTTTCCGAATGCAAATGCGAAAAGGAAACGCTATCTGTACGGCTTGCACAGGAAGAAACACTGAAGCTTGACGGACAGTGTAAAACGGAAATACAGATCAGAGCAAGGACTCTTGAAGGGGAAGCACTTGCATCAAATATTATCACCGTCAACACGGACAGGATTCTGAAGGACGGTGTTATTTGATGCGGTTTAATGTGCAGTTTAAGGAAACAGAAAAACGGTTCAACGTGGCGTTTAGGGGCTTACAGAAAGCGGTCGTACGGGCTGACGTTGAATACTACGAAGGCGAATACGAAGCCACGCCGAAATCAAGCGCACAGACGCTGAGAACGAAGGAAAAGTTTCTGACGGAAGATGTAAATATCAAAGCAATCCCATATTCGGAAACAGGGAACACAGCAGGCGGGAAAACCGTATATATCGGAACGCTTTAAAAAGGAGTCATACACATGGGAAACAGTAAAATCATATACGATGGAGACGTGTTAATTGACTTAACAGGGGACACGATCAAGAAAGACAAGCTGTTAAAGGGATACACAGCACACGGCGCTGATGGCGAACCTATGACGGGCGAATGTACCTTTGATGCCGACACAAGCGGCGCGACGGCAGAAAATGACGAAATCCTGCTGGGGAAAAAGGCGTTTGTCCGCGGCACTGAGCGAACTGGCACAATGCCGAATAACGGCGCTGTAAACGGTAAAATCAGCACGAAAGCTGGGAAATATACGGTTCCGCAGGG
>JAZRTS010000131.1:0-7274 GCA_045652135.1 Eubacteriales bacterium
CGTTTCGACAGGAGAAGGCGTTTAGCACCTCATACACCACTATCAAGGTGTATCAGAACGATACACCGGTAGTTTACGGAGTAAACTACAAGTCCCTATCTTCCCCACCGGGGAGGACGTTTAAACACTACGTTGAATGAAATGATATCCGTGTAAACACGAATATCATGAACTAATGAAAGGACAAAACAAATGAACACCTATGACGATATATGGTTGGGTGTCCTTAAAGAGCTGAGAAAAGAATTTTCCGACATCAAGGTAAACTCCTGGTTTTCGGATATTAAGATAGTTGACATTGAATCACAGTACGCGGTGCTTATGACGCCGACGACGGCAACGCTCGATTTCGTAAGAAACGAAACGAGGGTACTTGAACGACTTTTGCACAAGGTGCTTTGCGAATTCAAGGTCATCTATATATACGCTCAGGACAGAGACCTGAAAAATTTAAAACAGATAAAAAAAGACATTGAATACGACCTTGAAAACCCCGGCGGTACGGATGACGACGTTTACCTGCGTCCATCGCCCAGAGAAAGCGCAGGAGAGCCTAAAACGGGCGGACTTCCTCTGATGGCTCAAGGTCAGGGCAGTGAGGTCAAATTCTTCGCAACGGGCGAAAAGGAACAGCCCGTCGAGGAAACGACGGAGGAATCACAGCTTTCGGCTAAAATAAACCTCAAAACACAGATAAACAACGATTATACCTTTGACAATTACATAGTAGGCTCGTCAAACCGCTTCGTTTACAACGCGTGCTACGCGGTCGCGACGAATCCTTTTACAGCCTGGAACCCTCTGTTCGTGTACGGGCCCAGCGGTCTTGGCAAAACGCACCTGCTTTATGCGATAACCAACGAGCTTCTGACAAGAAACCCCGACCTTAAAATAATTTACGTCAAGGGCGAGGAATTCACAAACCAGCTTGTTGAGAGCCTGCGTACGAAAAACGGCCCCGTTATTTTCCGTAACAAGTACAGAACGATCGATGTACTGCTCGTTGACGATATCCAGTTCATCGCCGGCAAGGAAAGCGTGCAGGAGGAATTCTTCCACACGTTCAACGCGCTTTATGAAGAACACAAGCAGATAATTCTCGCTTCGGACAAGCCTCCGAGGGAAATACAGACGCTTCAGGACAGATTGCAGAACCGTTTTGAAATGGGACTTATGGCTGACATTCAGCCCCCGGACTACGAGCTTCGCGCCGCAATTATCAAAAGCAAAGCGGAATCGTACCACATGGACATCCCGAACGACGTTGTAACGCTTCTGGCGGAAAATCTCAGCCGCAATATAAGGCAGATAGAAGGCTCACTTAAAAAGATAGCCGCGACGAGCGCGCTTTACGGCATACCGATAACGTACGATATGACGAAAAAGGCGATAGCCGACATGATGAACCTCGACGTGTCTCCTCAGGTTATAACTGACCGTATATTCAAAACAGTGGCGAAAAAGATGGGCGTTGACGAAAACGAACTGAAGAGCAAAAGCAAGCGCAAGGAGATAACCTCCGCGCGACACATCGCTATTTTCCTTATAAGAAAGTACACTCCTTACTCACTTAAACAGATAGGCGCTCTGTTCGGACGCGATCATACCACAATTATTAACTCCGTTGACGTTGTGGAAATGAAAATAAAGTCGGAACCGCTGTATGAAAGGGAAATTGAGGAGATTGAAAACGAAATAAAGATGTAAATGCACAGAAAAGTCACATGGTTTTCCACATTATCCACATAGTTTTCCACATCACTCAACACTGATGTGGACAAAAGCGCCTCTTTTTGAGGGGGTGTTGACAACCGTGTTTAAAAGCGGTGGATATGTGTGTGGGAAAATTATGGACGGTGTGTGGAACAAAAATCAGCGCAAATCCGACGAATAAAGACAAAAAAAGCTTTCCACATTTCATCAAAATGCTTTTCACCTTTATTCCACATGTGTTTTTTCCGAAAAACACCGATAAACAGACGGCTTTGGGAGATATCCACATTTTCCACAGCCCCTACTACTACTACTATTTCCATATGTATTCATATCTATCCATATCATAGAGAGGAACGAACATGAGAATCGTTTTTGAAAGATCAACGCTTCTTAACGCTTTGCTTCCCGCAATGGGCGCAGTATCAACAAGAGGCGAAAATAAAGTTATACAAGGTATCAGACTCAAGACGCAGGGCAGCGACAAATGCGTTATCACATCCTTTGACGTTGAAAAGGGCTTCGAAACGGTAATTGACGCTGACGTACAGACACCCGGCTGCTATATAATAAGCGCGCAGAAGCTTTTGAACATAACGAAGAATATGCCCGACGACATAATCATCGACGTGTCTGACAAGAACATTGCAAAGATAATGTCGGGTAACAGTAAATTTGAGGTCGTTTGCATCGAGGGTAACAAATTCCCCGGCACACCTGAGCTTTCGGGTGACTACAGCTTTTCAATAAGCCAGAAAATGCTTAAAAAGCTTATCGCGGAAACGTCGTTTGCCGTTGCCGACAACCACCAGAAGCTCCAGCTTAACGGCGCATACTTCCAGATAAGAGAAGAAAATATAAGAATAACGGCGCTTGACGGTTTCCGCTTTGCACAGAGATTCGTTGACTGTGAAATGGAAAACCACAACGTTGACGGTTCTTATATGAATCTTAATTTTATAATCGCACGCCGTGCGCTTCCCGAAATACAGAAGTTCCTGCTTGACACAGACGAAAAGATAAAGGTCGTAAAAGGTCTGAAGCATATCATGTTCATGCGTGACGGTATGTGCTTCTATACAAGACAGATAGACGGCGATTATATAGAATATGAAAGATTTATTCCTAAGGATTGCCCTATCAATGTGGAAATCTCCACGCACAGCTTACGCGAAAGCCTTGAGCGCGCACTTCTCGTTACAGAGGACAGCGATGCAGGCCGTGTACGTTCAAGCGTTACGCTCAACATCTACGGCGACAAGCTGAAGATATCATGTATCTCCGTTGTCAACAGAGTATACGACGAAATACCCTGCAAGCACGAGGGTGAGGATCTTGAAATAAGCTTCAACTGCCGATTCTTGCTTGACAGCTTCAGAGCGATTGAAGCGGATACCGTTAAGCTCGGATTTACAACCTCGCTTTCAAGTATGCTGATAACACCCGTGGATGAAGCAGACAAGTCGTTTATGTACTTCGTATTCCCCGTAAGACCTCAGCAGTCAAGATAAATTGAAATTACTTAAAGCGGATATAAAGGCGTACCGCAATTTAAAGGAAGGTACGGTTGAATTTACCGACGGCATAAACGTCATCTGGGGCGATAACGCCCAGGGCAAGACGAATCTTCTTGAAGCGATATACGTTTTTGCAAGAGGAAAGCCGTACAGAATGAAAAAGGAAACGGACGTCATTCCGTTTTCGGAAAGCATGGCAGGTATTGACATCGTTTACGAATCGTTCGGCCGTGAAGTTCCGATGTCCGTAAGCTACAGACGCGGCGAAAAAAGAAAAATGAAGATATCCGGCGGTGAGGTGTCACGCGCTTCGGAGTTTATAGGAAACTTCAAGGCGGTCTTGTTCTGTCCCGACCATTTATCGATCATCAAGGACTCACCCTCACAGCGCAGACTGTTTCTTGACGTGGCAATTTCGCAGACGGACAAGAAATACGTCTATATGCTCAAAAAATACACGCAGATACTTGCGCAACGCGCGGCGCTTATCAAAGATGCCGCAGAGAGCAAAAACACAAATTACGGCGTTTTTGACGTGTTGGCGCAGCAGATAGCACAGCCGTGCCGTTATATCACCGAAAGGCGAATGGCATACTGTGAAAAGCTTGGCGCGTATATGGCGCAGTCGCTTGATGAAATGAGCGAGGGCAAAGAAAAAACAAGCGTTGAATACAGCTTTGATTCCTCCTTATCCGATATGACCGACGAGGTGTTTTATAAGCTGTTCACCGATAACATCGATAAAGAGATACAGTATAAAATGAATCTTTACGGTGTGCAAAGAGATGATATTGAAATAATGCTCAACGGCAGGTCATCGCGTTTTTACTGCTCGCAAGGCCAGCAAAGGTCATTATCTCTTGCCGCAAAGCTCGCTGAGGGCGAAATATCAAACGAGGAAACGGGCGAATATCCCGTGTACCTTTTCGACGATGTTTTGTCGGAGCTTGACGGTAAGCGTGCATCGTACCTGCTCTCAAAGCTCGGCGGACGGCAGGTAATAATCACCTCTTGTAATGAGGAATTATTCTCTCCGTTCGGTGTGAATAACAAAATAAATATTTGTGCAGGGCAGATAAATTGAACACCCTCCGTAGGGGTTGGCGCCCTCGACAACCCGAATGAAACGAACGAAAACGGGTTTAAAAACGGCGGGAGCAAGCCCCCGCCCTACAACACCACCTCGAATTGAACGCCGTTTTTGTAGGGGTCGGCGCCTCGACGACCCGAATGAAATGCCGTTGGCATTAAATGCGGCACAGTAGGGGCGAGCATTGCTCGCCCGAATGAAATAAACAAAAATGGGTTTGAAGACACCTCATCCGTCGGCTTCGCCGCCACCTTCCCCCGCTGGGGAAGGCATTACACCGCCCCTACAATGATGCCCCGAATGAAATGAATAAAAATATATTTCCGTAAGGAATAAGCGCCCGCCTGCAATCCCCCATGTAATTCGCAACGAGTTGCGAATTACCGCAGTTGGCTTTGCCAACTGCACCGGGCAATAGGGCGCACCGTCTTCGACGGCTTTAATCAAACGAATTAATATGAAAAACAACTACCTATTTATTGCAAACGAAAAAATACTTTTAAGTGATGATATAATCGGTATATTTGACACGGACACATCGACCGTGTCGCCCGTCACGAGGTCATCGCTCCGCTGTGCAGAGGCTGAAAAAAGGCTTATAAGCGTGACGCGCGAAATACCGAAATCATTCGTATTAACTGATGAAAATAACGAAACTAAGATATATATGTCGCAGATATCTCCCAAAATTCTCAAAAAGAGAGCTACGAAAGGAATAGTGTAAATGGACGAATCCAACATCAAAAACGCACAACAGAACTACGGTGACGAGCAGATTCAGGTACTTGAAGGACTTGAAGCTGTAAGAAAAAGACCGGGTATGTACATCGGTACAACCTCAATCAAGGGCTTGCACCACCTCATAAACGAAATAGTGGATAACTCCATTGACGAGGCGATGGCAGGCTACTGTAAAAAGATAACGGTAACCCTCCACACGGACAACAGCTGTTCTGTAAGGGACGACGGACGAGGAATTCCGGCAGGTATCAACGCAAAGACGGGCACACCCACGCTTGAAGTCGTATTTACCGTACTTCACGCCGGCGGTAAGTTCGGCGGCGGCGGATACAAGATATCGGGAGGTCTTCACGGTGTCGGCGCATCTGTCGTTAATGCCTTATCCGAATGGGTAGAGGTATCAAACTGCCACGGCGGTAAAAAATACACCGAACGCTTTGAAAAGGGCCACGTTGCGCGCCCGTTCAAGGAAGAAGGTGACTGCGGTGAGGAGCACGGTCTTTACGTAAGATTCAAGCCCGATCCGACGATATTTGAAGAAACGGTATTTGACTATGATGCCGTGCTTGACAGAATGAGAGAGCAATCGTTCCTCAATGCAGGTGTCTGCATCGAGCTTATTGACGAGCGAGGCGAGGAACCTGTTTCCGAGGTACTCTGCTATGAGGGCGGTATAAGAAGCTTCGTTGAATACCTCAACGAGAAAAAGGCTTGCACACCCGTACACAAGGACGTTATATACATAAACGGACAGATGGGTGATATGACAGCCGAGGTCGCAATACAGTATAACGACACGCTCAGCGAAACGATAGTGACGTTTGCAAACAATATGTCAACCATCGAGGGCGGTACGCACGAAACGGGCTTCAAGACCGCACTTACAAAGGTCATGAACGATTACGGCCGTAAGGTGAAGCTGCTTAAAGACGGCGACAAGAACCTTATGGGCGAGGACGTGCGTGAAGGTATTTGCGTCGTTATCTCCGTAAAGCTTCCCGACGCGCAGTTTGAAAGCCAGACGAAGGCGAAGCTCGGTAACAGTGAAGTAAGAACGTTTGTCGATTCGATAGTATCGAAGAAGCTTGAAGAATATTTAGAGGAAAATCCGTCCGTCGGCAAGGCGATAATGGAAAAATCCATAATTGCCGCAAGGGCAAGAGAAGAAGCGCGCCGCGCGCGTGAGGCTGTAAGAAACAGAAAGGGTGCGCTGGAAGGCTTCCAGCTTCCCGGAAAGCTTGCCGACTGCCACGAAAGAAGCGCTGAGCTTACGGAATTGTTCTTAGTCGAGGGTGACTCCGCGGGAGGTTCTGCAAAGGACGGCCGTGACAGCCGATTCCAGGCAATTTTGCCTATGAGAGGTAAAGTCCTCAACGTTGAAAAGAGCCGTGTTGACAAGGTATATTCAAACCAGTCGATACTCCCCATTATTCAGGCTATCGGCTGCGGTATCGGCTCGGATTTTGATATAAGCAAATTAAGATACGGAAAAATAATCATTATGGCGGATGCCGACGTTGACGGCTCGCACATAAGAATACTTCTTCTGACGCTGTTCTTCCGTTATATGAGAAAGCTCATTGAGGACGGACACGTTTATTCCGCAATGCCTCCGCTTTACAGAATCACGAAGGGCAAGACGGAAAAATACGCGTATAATGACGAGGAAAAAGAAGCCATAGTTGCAGAGCTTGGCGGAAACTTCCGCGTTGAACGCTTTAAAGGTCTCGGTGAAATGGACAAGGAGGAGCTTTGGGAAACGACGATGGACCCCGAAAGAAGAACTATCCTCCGCGTTACCATCGAGGATGCAAGACGGTGCGATGAAATATTCTCAACGCTTATGGGCGACAAGGTCGAGCCGAGGCGCGATTTCATCGAAAAGAACGCAAAATACGTAACGAACCTTGACGTATAATGCAAAACGGCAGATACGGTTTTTGCGTAAATACTTTAACGATGTGCCCGTCGTTCACCGCTGTTTACAACAGCGTTATGGGCACGAGCAAGGGTTTTAAAAATCTTTGCGAGGGCTTCGGACTGTGTAAGCCTGCCCACGGTGTCGCCGTGTCGGATTTTCTGGCAGCGATGGGCGTACAAACGAGCGCGTTCGGGTTTTCGGGCGGTCTTCTGGGGGATTACCTCAAGGATTTTCTGAAAAGCCGTAACATCGGATGCGGATTCGTCGATTCCGTACTGCCCACGCAGATAAG
>JAZRTS010000132.1:0-1357 GCA_045652135.1 Eubacteriales bacterium
TGAAATTATAGAAAACAAGCGTTTATCCGAATCGATAAGCGCGTATCTCCACAGCGTTTCCGAAGTTCAGCGAAATATTTTCATTTGCAGATATTACTATTTTGATTCGGTAAAGGATATTGCAAAATACTGTAATATCACTGAAAGCAACGTAAAAACTACCCTGCACAGACTCAGAAACGGTCTGCGTGAATATCTTTCAAAGGAGGGCTTTAACGTATGAACGAGCACGATATAATAAACGCAATCGGCGGCATTGACGAAGAACTTATCATAAATGCGGAAAAAATAAGAAAGAAAAAGAAAAGCTTTCCTTTATATAAGCTGACAGCAGTTGCGGCAAGCCTTTTCCTCTGTATCGGTTGTGTGTATCTTGCCGTAAGATTTGCCGATGTAAACGACGTTACCGACAGTGACGACATGAATGAAGCTGCAGACGCGCAAAGCGATGACCGTGATGCAATGTCCCCCACGCTTAATGAAAACTTAAACGAAGCGGAAACACAAACCGCCGCAGACATTCTGCCTGACGATGGCGAAGCACCCGAAAATGTCGAAGACGGACAGGAGCTTCCCGAAATAAAAGTTGAGGTAACAGGCATCTTCGAAAACGGTGTATACGCAACGGTAACAGACGGTATGTCATCGTATTTAAAGGCTGATGAGGAAATCATTATCAAGTTTGAGCCTATAATATGGTTTTCCGTTCCGGTCGAGGAAGGCAGATGGATAAATAAAACCATGCCGTTTGATGAAAGTCTGTTCAATATCGGCGACACGTTTATAGTTCAGTTTTCATCATTTGAGGATAATAAAGTCAAAGACACGCTTTATTCCGATACAGTCATACTTTTAAAAGGAGAAAACAATGAAAAATAATATTTTTAAGCGTATATTATCAGTAATTTTACTTTCCGTTATGCTTTTGGGTGTCGTCGGATGCTCACAAGATGATATTTTCCTATCCGTTTCAGCAAACGATTTGATGAAAGGTATCGAAAAGGATGAGGGCATAACACCAAAAGATATCAAAGACACCTCATTTTATACCGACTTTACTGCAAAGCTTTTTAAAGGATGCTATACCGACGGCAAAAACACGCTCATTTCTCCCATTTCCGTTCTGTCTGCCCTTGCAATGACCGCAAACGGTGCTGACGGTGACACGCTTGAAGAAATGGAAAAGGCTTTCGGACTTTCAGCTGACGAGCTTAATGAATTTATGCTTTCGTATATGAGCAGTTTATCAAACGGCGAAAAGTACAAATTAAGCCTTGCAAATTCCATCTGGTTTCGTGACGATGAATCGTTTACCGTAAACGAGCGTTTTTTAAAGACGAACGCAAACTATTACGGC
>JAZRTS010000133.1:0-11520 GCA_045652135.1 Eubacteriales bacterium
CCGTGAAAAGAAACAAAAACGAAAGTGTTTACTGCCGTCCTTCATTTATTGCCGCGTTTATCAAGGCGTACGAATTTTCGGGAAATAATATCCCCTATGCCATGCAGTATGCCGCCGCTTATTCCGCCGCGGTAAACGAAAAGGGCGACATACCAAACACGGACGATGTCAAAAAAAATTTAAACAATGTTGATTTCAGAACGTATTGAAATAAAGCAGAATTAATAAAAATATATTTCCGATAGGAAATATGCACACCCTCGCCCGTGGGCGGCAGGCAAAGCCTGCCGGGGGGGACGGGCGGGTGTGCCGTTATCACGTTGAATTAAATGAAAACAAACCCCATAATTTGTAGGGGTCGTGCGCCCGGTAGTTCGTGGCTACCACGAACTACACGACCCGAATGAAATAAACGAAAATGGGTTTGAAACGGGCGATCGATGATCGCCCCTACAACAACACCACCCCGAAGGGATTAAAAAACATTTCCGTCAGGAAATATGCGCCCACGCCGAGGGGGGTGTCGGGGGGCGCCGTTACGTTAAATCAAATGAAAACAACCACAACATTTTATTAAATGAACAAAATTATGGCTGAAACAGGAAAAAAAATAATAATTACGGTACTTTGCGTAATACTTATGTGTACTGCTGTGCTTTCAGCCGTGCTGTATGCAGAGGGATATTACGACTTCACCTTTATCGACAGAAAAAACGAATCAGACGAAACGGAACCGCCAAAGCCACAGACACCCGAAACGGATGCCGAAACAGAGGGCGAAATATATATTGATGAGGAAACAGAGCCTCCCGTAACGGTACCCGACGGCGATGAATACGTTGCTGAGGGATATAAGGTCAGCGATGAGATGTACGACAGCAAAAAACACGTTGTTGCAAAGCTTCCCATCTCGCTTCCGAGTGCGTACAAGGCGGGCACGGTAATAAAACCGAGTATTTCCGTCAAGTACGATGCAGGCGGTGTAAGACGCATTTACGAATATTCCGAAAAGGAAAGCGACCTTTATTCCGCAGAGCTTTATATGGGATATGTCATTGCCACCGAGGGCGGTGTGTCAACCGTTTATTCATCGGACGGTGAGGTGCTCGTATCAATCGAAGCTGACGTTATAACCGAGCTTACTTACCAAAGAAACGCTGACGGATTGCCGATTTTCAGAATAAAAGGCGCGGATTACGTTATTAAAAACGGTCAGTTTGAGCTGAGTAAGGCTGAAAATATCGGTCTTAACTTCAACTATTCCGCAAAGCTCGGCGCAAAACAAACGCTTTATGCGGAAAAACAGAACGGAAGATGGATATATAAAACTCCCGACGGCGCATTTGCGTTTGATCCCGATTGCGATATGGCATACAATTTTTCCGAGGGCTACGGAATAACGCTCGACGGCGGTAAAATATACTGTTGCCGCGAAAACGGCAAAGAAACGTTCACTGCGTTTCCCGTGGGAATGACGGATATATACGGTCTCGGTTCGCTTTATTTTGACAGCGGTTATATCATGGTGCGTAAGATAGTCACGAAAAAGAACGATACTACCGAGGACTACAACGCGCTTGTAAATTACAATGGCACGGAATACGTGCTTCCGTACGGAACGAAGCTTATTTCGTATTCAAATCAGAGAATGCTCCTCGAAAAAGACGGAAAATTCGGCTTTTTCGCATTGAAAAAGGATTGGACGGCTGAAATGAAGTACACCTACGCAACACCGTTTTGCGAGGGGCTTGCAGTTGTCGGTGACGTTGACGGCAAAAAAGGAGTTATCGACCTTGACGGAAACGTTGTGGTTCCTTTCGAATACGACCGCATAACGGAGTGCTCCGACGGTATTTTCCTTGCATACGACATTGACGGCTGGTGCGCTTTCGGAAAATTACAAAAATAAAATACATTTTGAGCATCGCATCTGCGGTGCTCTTTTCGTTTTACGAAGGTACGAATGAAATAATGTAAAGAAAACGGCGCATCCCCGGACCCCCCCACCGGGGGATGCGCATATTTCCTAACGGAAATATAATAAAACGAATAAAATGTACCGAAAATTTATCATAATATACTATAATTATTATATTTTTATTGTATGATAAAATGAAAAGCAATATATGCTTTACAATTTTGCAAAGACCTTTGAAAGGGAAAATATAAAATGAAATATCTTGTTCTTTTGTGCGACGGTATGGCTGACAGACGCGTGCCTGCCCTCGGCGACAAAACTCCAATGGAAAAAGCAAACAAGCCTTGTATGGATATGCTTGTAAAGGATTCATTCTGCGGTGAGGTATTGAACGTTCCTGCAGGAATGGTACCCGAAAGCGACACGGCAAACCTTGCCGTTATGTCTTACGATCCCAGAGAATTTTCTCACGGACGTTCCCCCCTCGAAGCGGTAAGCATGGGCCTTGAAATGGAGCCTGACGACACTGCCTACAGATGCAACGTCGTAACGATCTCCGAGGATGAGGAAAATTACGACGATAAAATTATGCTCGATCACTCCGCGGATGAAATTTCAACCGAGGAAGCGGACATACTTATAAAAGCAATCGATGAAAAATTCGGAACCGAGCTCCGTAAGTTCCACACGGGCATCAGTTACCGCCATTGTCTTATCTGGAAAAATGCGCCGGGTCTTTACAATTTTGACCGTCCGCACGACATAATCGGTCAAAGAATAGGCTCTCACCTGCCGACAGGAGAGATAGGCGGTCAGTTTATCGATCTTTTCCGTGAAAGCTATGACGTACTCAATCACCACCCAGTAAACGAAGCGCGCCGCGCACGCGGTTTGAAGCCTGCAAACTCCATCTGGTTGTGGAGCCCGGGCACAAAGCCCCAGCTTCCCGATTTTAAGGAAAAATGGGGAATAAATGCGTCTGTTATCTCCGCTGTTGACCTTATAAAGGGTATCGGACTTTGCGCAGGAATGCGCAGTATTGACGTTGAGGGTGCAACGGGTAACGTACACACCAACTTCAAGGGCAAGGGTGAGGCTGCTATCGAGGAATTCAAAAACGGTGCGGATCTCGTATATCTCCACGTTGAAGCGCCCGATGAATGCGGACACCGCGCAGAGATAGAAAATAAGGTAAAGTCGATAGAGCTTATTGACGAAAAGATACTCACACCGATATATGAATATCTGAAAAACTGCGGTGAGGCGTACAAAATACTTGTTTTGCCCGACCATCCCACACCGCTTGAAATACGCACACATTCATCCGATCCCGTTCCGTTTATGATGTATTCTTCGGAAAAGAAGCAAAACGGAATCGACACGTTTACTGAAGAAAACGCGAAGACTACGGGATTTTACCTTGACAAAGGCGAGCATTTGTTTGACTATTTCATCGAAAAATAAAGGAATAAAATTATGAATACAGAAAACAACGAAAACAAAGAGCTTGAAAAAAGATCAAGCGACGACGAAATACTCAGCGCGGAAAGAGATGACGGCCACCGTCACCACCATCACCGCCGCCACCGCGACGAATATGCACCGATAATGCACAGCGTAAGACACGAACAGCCGAAGCACACGGCGCTGATGGAAGCGTTTGACTGGCTTGAGATAGTCGTACTTTCGCTTGCATTCGTTATGTTATTTTTCACGTACTTCGGCAGGCTTGCCGTCGTACAGCAGACGTCGATGCGCTGTACGCTTGAGCCTGAGGATTCTCTGCTTATTTCCAACCTTTTCTATGAGCCTGCGCAGGGCGACATCGTCGTTTTCCATGCTCCCAAGGGCTCAAACGTGATGCACAGCGAGCCGCTTATAAAGCGCGTTATCGCCACGGGCGGACAGAGCGTTTATATCGACTTCCCCAACTGGGCTGTCTATGTTTATGACGATCCCGAAGGCAAGTATAAAACACTTGACGATATAAAAGCCGCAGGCATACAGCCGATGCAGGAGCTTTATATCGAAAACAACCCCGTGTATGAGCCTGAACAGGTGATGCAGTTCGCAGGCAGACAGTACCCTGTAAAGCTTGCGGAAGACGAAATTTTCGTAATGGGTGACAACAGACAGGTATCGAGCGACTCACGTACATTCGGCCCGATAAATGAAAGCTACATTTTAGGTAAGGTCGTTGTACGTTTGTTCCCGCTTTCAGAGTTTGGCGGTGTATATTAATGCCTACGGATATAATACAATGGTTTCCGGGGCATATGGCGAAAACAAAGCGCCTTATCAGGGAAAATCTTGCTTCCGTCGATATCGTTATCGAGCTGCTTGATGCAAGAATTCCATATAGTTCCGCCAATCCCCAGCTTGCTGAGCTGATAGGCCGGAAGCCCGTGATAACCGTACTGAATAAGGCGACTCTTGCCGATGAAAAGGCAAGTGTTCTGTGGCGCGATCACTATATCAAAAAGGGCAGACGCTGTATCGTCTGCGACTGTATAAACGGCTCAGGCCTCGGAATTTTAAAGGACGGAATTTCAAAGGTGCTTGCCGAAAAGCTTGCAAGATATGAAGAAAAAGGAATGAACGGACGGCACATCAAGGCGATGATAGTCGGTATTCCGAACGTCGGCAAATCCTCGCTTATCAACAAGCTTTCAAAAGGTAAATCGGCAAAGGTCGAAAACCGCCCGGGTGTGACTTTGACGAAGCAGTGGGTAACAACGAGCATCGGCATTGATCTTCTTGATATGCCGGGTGTGCTCTGGCCGAAGTTCGACAGTAAGACGGTTGGTGAAAACCTTGCCGCAACCGGCGCTATAAAGGACGACGTTGTGATTCCCGAACAAATTGCCGCATCGCTTTGCGAAAAGCTCGCCGCAAGATACCCCGAAATGCTTTGCACAAGGTATAAGCTGACGAAAGAAAAGCTTGACGAGTGCCGTGACGGCGAGGCGATAATGGAGCTTATATGCCGCAAACGAGGATTTTTGCTTCCCGGCGGTGTGCTTGACACAGAGCGCGGCGCAGGCGTTATCCTTGAAGAATTCAGAAACGGAAAAATTGGGAGAATTACACTTGAAAGACCGGAAGATACTTTTATATGACATAGAAGAAGCCCTTGAAAACAAGGGCTTTCGGTTTATTTGCGGAGTTGACGAGGCAGGGCGCGGACCGCTTGCGGGTGACGTTTATGCCGCCGCCGTCATTTTGCCGAAGGGGCTTGTCATTGACGGACTTGATGACTCCAAAAAGCTTACCGAAAAGAAGCGTGAGGCTTTGTTTGACGTGATAACGGAAAATGCAATAGCATATGGAATCGCCTCTGCAACGCCGCAACAGATAGATGAAATGAACATACTTAACGCTGTTATGTATGCGATGAACGAGGCTGTGAAAAAGCTGTCGCCGAGCGCTGATTATGCGCTTATTGACGGCAATATCGCACGCGGATTTTCTATCCCCTGCGAGCCTGTTATAAAGGGCGATGCAAAAAGTCCGTCTATTGCGGCGGCAAGTATTTTAGCGAAGGTCAGCCGTGACAGAGAGTGTTATGCGCTTGACGAAAAATACCCCGAATACGGCTTCGCCAAGCACAAGGGCTACGGCACAAAGGCGCACATGGAAGCGCTTTTCAAGTACGGCCCTTGCCCTGTTCACCGTCGGACGTTTTTGAAGTTTTTAAATAATGACAAGTAAGAAAATAACAGGAACACTCGGTGAGGACAAAGCGTGCGAGTACCTTACGCAAAACGGCTATACCGTTATTTTCCGCAATATGCGTTACGGTCATCTTGAAACGGATATTATCTGTGAAAACGGTGAATTTCTCGTTTTTGCCGAGGTTAAAACACGGAAAAATAACCCATCCTTCGGACGTCCTGCCACAGCGGTAAATTACAAAAAACAGCAAAATCTTATTGCATTTGCCGAAATGTATATCGCTGAGCACGGAACAAACGGCAAGTGTGTCCGCCTTGATGTAGTCGAGGTTTATACAGACGGCAAAACGGTGTATAAAATCGAGCATTTGAAAAACGCAATAACGAAATGAAACGGTGTTTGTGCATATTTCCGCAGAAAATATGCACACCCGAATTAAAACGAGCGAAAACAGATTTGCAAACGGCGCCTCCCCGGTCCCCCACCGGGGGAGGCGCATATTTCCTTCGGAAATATGTTTTGTTAGTTTAATTCGGATGTGGTGCTATGCCTCTTTCGCTTTTTATCTATTCTCTATTATCTATTATCTTTTGTTTCCTGCGAGAGGATAATATCCTCCCCTACAAATTCATAGGATTTATTTTCATCTGATTCAACGTGATGACGGCACACCCACCCGTCAACCCCCATGTAGTTCGAATTACTTCGAACTACTGCGAATGGGCGCATATTTCCTGCGGAAATATAAATGAGCATAGTCGTTGCGGTGGATGAGGTGTTAATAAAATCAGCATAAATGGGTTTAAAACGGACGTGCAATGCACGCCCCTACGATTTGCATAATCGTGTGAATTTATTTGCGTAAAAAAAACGGCTTATTCAGCCGTTTTTTTGTTTTATGCGTTTTTGAATTCGTTGATTTCGGGGAATGTTTCTATTTTGAATGTTTCCTGATATGAAAGGAATTTGTCACCGAATTTTTCGCTTGACACCTGCGCCTGCGTTCTTGCAAGTGCGGAGGGCAAGCCCTTTTCGATGAATGTTACAAGGTGATAACCTGCATTTGTTTTGATAACGGTGTAATCACCCTTTTGTACATCGCCGAAGCACCAATCCGCAAGCTCGGAATACTGTTCTTTCAGCTCATCCTTTGTGTTGTTTTCAAAAAGTCCGCCGAGATAGCAGTTTGCTCTGTCCTCGGAGTATGTTATGGCAAGGTCAGAAAATACTTCGTCCGTCTTTTCCTTTTCCCAGAGTGCCTTTATTTCGTTTGCTTTAGCTTCTGCCGCTTCATCTGAGCCGTACGTGTCGGCTGTGAAAAGTATATGACGTGCGGAAATCGTGTCATACATATCCTTTTCGGTGAGCTTCGTCATAAGATAAACCGTGTACGATTCCGTTGTGGGGTTGTGGTAAACGAATGTTTCGTTTATCTCTCTTTTTTCGTCAAACAGCCATTCCGTTACGATGTCGCCCTCGGAATACGCATAGTTCTTTGCAAATGATGCATCGTATACCTGCTTTACCTCATCGTCCGTAAGCTCAGGATTTATAAGCTTGACGTTTGCATAAAGCTTTTCTGTGAATTCATCGGAGGATTTTGACTCTGCCAACAAATTCGCATATTTTTCCGCTTCTGACATCGACACTGTCGAATGTTCGCTGTCGCTGTACGGTATTTCAAGGCAACGGAAGTCAACCGTCGAGAAATGCTTGTAGTATTCCTCGTAATACTTTTCAAGCTCCTCGCCTTCGAGCATATTCTTATGTCTTGTCACGTATTCGTATTTGATGCCGAGCAGGTCAAGCTCAAGACATCTTAAAACATCCGCGTTTGTGACACCTGTGCCGTATTTTGTAACGTCAACGGCATCAGCCTTTGCTTTGAGCGCCGCCTTTTCACCGTCTGAAAGCTCAATTCTGTCAGCCATTGCCGCCTCGGCGAGAATGAGATTCTGGTTGAGCTGTGAGGTAGTGTTTTCCATAAAGAACTCATACCACGTGTTGTTTGCGTTGTACTGGTCGTTCAAATCCTTTGTGATGTCGGGGTACATATTCATTTCCTTGAGCTGATCCTCATACATATCGACAAAGCCGTAGTAGCTGTCGAAGAAATAATATGTGAACATCGCAAGGTCAACGGAGTAATGCTCGCTTTTCATTACGGTAGTCGATGCCTTGTATTCATTCGATGCTTTGTATTTGTTTGTAGAAATGACAACAGCGGTTATGATTATCGCCGCAACAAGCACAGCGGCTGTTGCAATTATCGTTATGCGCTTGATAAGCTTGCGCTTTTTCTCGGCTTTTTCAGCCTCTTTTCTCTCGCGCTTTATTTCCTTGTGCTTTTCCTGAACCGATTTGTTCCTGCTCATATCAAACTCCGTTAAATTTTAAGGTCTTTTGTGAAATCTTCGCTTAATTCAAGCTTGAAGTCCTTGTTTATCTGCTCATATACAGCGTTTATTCTTTCCGTTTCAACGGCTGATTTTGCCGCAGAAAGGTACTTGGGAAGTCCTTTTCCCACGTAGTACATAATGTGATAGCCGTACGTTGTTTTAACTATATCAACGTCGCCTTCGGCACGTGCTTCGTCAAATGCCCAGTTTTCAAATTCGGCAACCATTTCACCCTTGCCGAAGTTCTCGTAAAGTCCGCCCGTTGCAACCGAGCCCGTGTCTGTGGTGTATTTTGATGCCAGCTTGCCGAATGTTTCGGAGGTTTTGTCGGATGCATTGAATTCGTCAACGATTTCCTTTGCCTTGTCCTCTGTATCAACGAGAATGTGGCGCACGGAGGCGGTGGGATCTTCAATTAAAGCAGGCGCTTTTACAAGCACACCGATGTGTACAGTCTTATCCTTTTCAGACCAGATATCCGTTATATCTCCGTCTTTTCTTTCATTGTCGAATGCCCAGTCGAGTATTTCAAAGCCCTCCTGATATCCGAGGCCCTCATATATACAGCCGCCCGTATAGTATTCAATATCCTCTTTCGTTGCTTCGGGATTGAATTCCTTTATATATTCCTCAGCGACCTGCTTGAACTGGTCGTTCGTTGTGCAGGCTGTGAACTTGTCGGCATATCTTTGCGCATCGTCCCTTGAAGGCAATTTTTCAGCCGTTGTTTCGGCAGCCGTGCTTGTGCCGTCATCATAGGTTATTGCAAAATAGTTGAGCGAAACATTAACGTATTTTTTTCTGTTTTTCTCAATTTCAGCTGCTATTTCATCATCAGTTGCCGCAGGATTTGTCGCTTCGATATGCTTTCTGTACTTATCGGCAAGCGCGCTTATCTCGTAGCACTTTTTTACAATATCCTTTGTGAGGTACGTAATTCCGTCGGGAGCTTTGAATTCCTCTGTCTTTTTATCAACGTCCGCAAGCTCCTCATCGGTAAGCGTGATGCCTGCCTTTTTGCCTGCTTCCGCAATGAGATATGTGTATTCAAGATACCCCTTCATCTCTTCCTTCAGATAATCGTGCCACGTTTTTTCGGTCATGATGTTCTGTTCTTTCAAGGTGTTTTTGAAATCGGGAATCATTCCGCCGTACATAGCAAGATACTCACCGTTCTGAGCGATCGTCATCTGTGCAAGCTCATAAAGGAAGAAGTAATATTCCGCGCCCGTTATATTCGTTGTGCCGACTGTTGCGGCAACGGCTGCAAGCTCCTCCTCTGTCGGGAGTACGACGGGAGTTGCAGTCGGTGTCTTATTTTCATCGGGTGATGTAGTTATGCTTGACAAATCAGATGTATCATCACTTGATTCGTATACGATCGTACAAGCAGACGAGCCAATGCACGTAAGAGCAAGTGCGCCTGCAACAAGCTTTATTTTCCAATTTTTCATTTTTATTATCCTTTCGGTATAGATAGAATAATTATACATTACCGAATTTAACGTGTCAACGGGTAAAATGTAAATTCAAATAGTACAGTTATGATGACAACGGTTTTTAAAATATATCTTGACTTATATATATATATTATGGTAAAATGGAATGTCAGATGCTTAAACGCCTTCTCCAGTGGGAGAAGGGGGACCACGATAGTGGTGGATGAGGTGCATAAACGCCTTCTCCCGCTGGAGAAGGCATATACCACGTCGAATCAAATTATATAAATGGAGAACAATATGGAAAACACTCTTGTTTTACAAAGATGCACAGAGGCGAAAAATGCAAGCTCTGTTCTTTCAACCTCGTCAAGCGAGGTAAGAAACGAAGCACTTTCCGAAATTGCAAAAGCGCTTGAGGAAAACTGTGCGGTCATTCTTGAAGAAAACAAAAAGGATATAGAAAAGGCTGCCGAAAACGGTGTAAAGGAAACGATGATTGACCGTTTGACGCTGACGGAAAGCCGTGTTTTCGCAATAGCAAATTCGGTAAGAAAGCTTATAGCGCTTCCCGATCCGCTTGGCGAGGGTGAGGTATTCATCCGTCCCAACGGACTTAAAATAACGAGAATGAACGTACCGCTCGGTACAATAGGCATCATTTATGAGGCGCGTCCCAACGTAACGGCAGATGCCGCCGCAATATGTATCAAAACGGGTAACACGGCGGTGCTCAGGGGCGGTAAGGAAGCGTTCAATTCAAACCGCTGTATCTGCTCCGTTATGCGTGGTGCAATCAAAAAGGCAGGACTTCCCGAGGGCTGTATCTGCTTTATCGACGATCCCGACCGTTCTTCAAGCATTGCCCTTATGGGCGCTGTCGGTCTTATCGACGTGCTTATCCCCAGAGGCGGTAAGGGACTTATTAAATCCGTTTGCGAAAACGCATCTGTTCCCGTAATTGAAACGGGCGCAGGCAACTGCCACGTTTACGTTGAGAAAAATGCGGATATAGATATGGCGCTGAAGGTCTGCATAAACGCAAAGGTCAGCCGTCCGTCTGTTTGCAATGCCGCTGAAACGCTTCTTTGCGATGAGGCGGTGGCAAATGAATTTTTACCGCTTTTCAAGGCTGAGGCTGACAAGTACAACGTCGAGCTTCGCGGATGTGAAAAGACGTGCGCTATACTAAAGGACATAAAGCCTGCAACGGATGAGGATTTTTATACGGAGTACAACGACTATATTATGTCCGTCAAGGTCGTGTCGGACGTTTTCGAGGCAGTTGAGCATATCAACCGCCATTCAACGCATCACAGTGAGGCGATAATGACAAAGGATATCGACTCTGCCGACTATTTTACAAAGAACATCGACTCCGCCGCAGTTTACGTCAATGCCTCCACACGTTTTACAGACGGCGAGGAATTCGGCTTCGGCGCAGAAATAGGAATTTCAACACAGAAAATGCATGCAAGAGGCCCGATGGGGCCCCGACAGCTTACAAGCATTAAATATATAATCGAAGGGAAAGGACAAATAAGATAATGGAAATTTTTGAACTTGCAAGACAGCTCGGAGAAGCTATAAAGGAAGATGAAAGAGTAATAAGACTTAACCGTGCGACGCTCGCATACGAATCCGACGTTGAGCTTTTGAAGAAGATAAGCGAATATAACGATCTTTCAAAGAAGCTTGCCGATGCGTTTGAAACAGACGGAAAGGACTCCGACACGGTAAAGGAGCTTGGCTTCAAGCTCAAGGAGCTTTACACGGAAATTATGGAAATACCCACGATGGTTGAGTTTACCGAAGCCAAGGAAGCAGTTGACAAGTTTATGGAGCAGGTCAACGGCGAGGTAATGTACACGGTGACAGGCACACGCCCCTGCAGTGAAAGCGGCTGTAACGGCGATTGTTCGCACTGCCACGGTTAATGGATAGCGAAAATCCAAAACGTAAAGATTTACGTTTGAAACAATACAGTTACAGTACAAACGGTGCATATTTTGTAACCGTATGTACCAAAGACAGAAAAAATATTCTTTCACACATTGTTGCTGTAGGGGACGGCGCCCACGACGTCCCG
>JAZRTS010000134.1:0-7448 GCA_045652135.1 Eubacteriales bacterium
TTCGGCAAAATAATGCCGTAACGCAGGCTCCTTCCGTCACGCTACCGCGTGCCACCTTCCTCTCGGAGGAAGGCTTTAGAAACAAGCTTTTGTGCATTTCGTCAAATAGGACAATAATATTGTACTTTGTCAGTAGTCTGACGGCAGAGAAAACAATTTCTCTGCCGTAAATTGAATTATCCCGATTTTTTAATGCCGAAGGCAATTCATGCACCACAGGTGCAAATCATGACAACGGTCAATTCATGCCCAAAGGGCAATTCATTGCTTTGTGTCTGAAGGGCACAAAGCATATTTTTATTCTTTTGTCCTCTTTACTATGATTATCACGGCTGTAACTGCGGCAGTGAGCACGACCGCTGAAACAACGATCACTGTCGGTAATGACACCGTACTGTCAGGTTCGGGTGTTGCAGGATCCTCTTTCTCTGTTCCGACTTCCGTCGGTTCACCGTTTCGTTTCGTTTCTTCGGTATTATTTTCTGTGTGATGGGAGGATTCCTTGCCTGTCGTCGTTACGTCGGACGTTACCGAATCGGCAGGGCGTGCAGTTGTGACGGGGGAGGTTTCCTTTGTTTCGTAAACGGCTGTAAATGATACGTCCTCACACGGGGTATCATTATCGCCGTTTGAGAATATCCCCTCGGAAAGCGTAACGGAAACGTTTCCCTGTCCTGAAATTATCTTAAACTGTATATCAAGAAGCGGAGTGTCCGCCTCCAATGCATTTTCGGAATAAAACATGAACCGAAAAGCGCCGTCTGTTCCTGCGTAAACTACCGTTACCCCTTCCGGCGTACATGGCAAAGCAGATACTATCCGAAGCTTCGATGTATCAAAAACGACAGTTCCCTCTCCGCCGAATATACCGTTATTTTGTGTGTCCTCGCCGTCGGTATCGGTGCCTGCATCCGTAACGTTATCCGTTTCGGCGCTTGCATCCGCCGAGGTATCCGTATCGGTAATTTCACTACCGGGTGTCACATCTGTCGTAAACACGGTCGTATCTTCGGGCACAGTTACATATTCAGATACAGTTGTATCCTCTTTGACGTCGGTTGATATTTCCGTCACATCATCTGTAAAATCCGTACCGCTGTCAGACGTTTCGGGGTCAGTCGTATCAGCTTCGTTTTTCTCTGTCATTTTCGCGGTGATGCGCACCTTAAAAACGTTATCGGTCGTAAGACTTTCCCCGTTCATCAAAAATGACGGAGTATATGCAAATGTATTAACGGTAAGTGCGGTTATGACCGCAAACAAAACAAATAATTTTTTCATAGCTTACCCGTGATATGTTGTTATCGAATCTTTAAGTCTTGAAAAGCCGATAAAATCGCTTACCGTCACCACGCCGTCCTCGTTTATGTCACAGAACTGCGCGTACTGCTGTACCGCGTCGCTGTCCGTTCTCAAAATAATACTTCTTACCGTGTTAACATCATAGTCGGTTATCCGACCGTCACCGTCAACGTCTCCGCTGACGCAAAGCGTAATCGACTGCAGAATATATCCGTTGACATCAAGCACGAGAGTACAGCCCGAACCCACTAAAGTGCTGTCGGAAAGCACCGCGCCGTCCTTGCCGATAAATCTGAAAAACTCACTGTCAAGCGAAAGAAGTGTTTTTATATATTCAACGCTCGACAAAATCGGAATACGCGACATCATACCGTTTTCCACATGGAAAAATTCGCTCGGTATCTCGCTCGGCGCCCCTTCAAATACATAATTGTACACGGCATTTGAACATATATCCAGATATTTTTCGTCAGGTATGCGGTTCATTGAAGCGATTGCCGTCGAAACGAGCAAAAAGTCACGCGTTATTTGCGTGTGCACGCCGTTTTCATCAATGGGCCCGTTATGCAGAATGTCAAGGTGATACGGTCTGTCATTTATATACACAATATTCCACACGTGCTTTGTGCCGCCGACAGTACCCGTTATAAGGTGATTTTTATATCCCATTTCATCGAGAAACAGCGACGTCAGCCCAGCATATTCTTCGCAGACACCCTTTTTACCGGTTATAAATGCATAAACGCTGGAACGGTTTACAAATTCCATATCGTAGGAAAACTGACCGTTCAGTATAAATTCGTTCAGCTTTATGAATTTTTCTCCCTCTGTAAGTCCTTCCCATGAGGCTGCTGCAGGACGTACGAAATTCGATATTACCTCAGCTCTTTCCTCGTTGCTTTCTCCCGTAGCGATAAGAAATCTGACCGTATAGCTTTTGTAAGTATCGTTTTCTTTGTCGGCATTACCCGAAACACTTATGCTGTAGGAGCGTGCAATACATTTGATATACGTTGAGGAAAGTATCGACTTTATTTCCGTAAACATTTTGTCTGCAAGCGTTTTTGCCTCGTCTATCGTATAATTTGAAATATCGGTAATTGAGAATGTACGCATATAAACGTAACATTCCGTAGGCACACCGCCGACCGATACGATACCTTTGGTTGAGTTGTTTTCTTTGAGGTCAAGTATTTCCTTTACGGTTGAATTTTTGTAAAAACCGTACAGTCCGTCCACGGTCACACTTCTGACAAAAACGGGCTTTTCGGATACAAGCTGCTTATAAGCGGGGGAATCGGATGCAAAAGCGGGATATGCCAAAATACACATCCAGAATGCAAGACAAAAACAGATAAAACGTGTCTTTTTCATTTTAAAACCCCCTTTGAAATTTAAGTACATAAACGATTTGTATTATATCATATAACCATATAATAATATGACGTTTTAATTTAAATAATTTAAAAGAATATTAGTGTTATTTGTTACGATAATATTATGTAGTCGTACGCGTACGCTTTTTTAAAAAATCACTGCTTTGAAAAAACGTTAGACATAAACAGCGATAAACTTCGTTTTTTATGTTATTACCCACGTTTTATTTTCACTTACCCCGATTTTCCGAAGAAAACTTATAAAATTTCCCCTGTGCGTTTCGACAGTTTAATCGTGAGGTATGGAGTATTATATTTACAAACGAAAGATGCTGTCAAACGAAAGGAAATCAGAAAAATGAAAGAAGAAAAAAGAATGAAAAATCCCTCTTTGGTATTTGAAAAATATACGAAAGAAGCGGAAGCAAAGGAGCTGTTTTCGGCAGTTCTTTACTGTGCGTGCGCGTACCTTTTCGGATGCGCCGAAATGATGTTCGGTGTATATCCGCTCGGTGTTGCGTTTATGTGTACGGTCAAAAAACACTTGCCGTTCGCCGTGACGGGCGCCCTTTTATCAGCGCTTGCGTGCGGTGCGCCTCTTTCCGTTTCGCTCGTTGCGTGTACTGTGTCGGTTTTGTTCCGTTACGCGCTTGCGTTTGTTTTCGCCAACGGAAAGAAAATAGACATTTTGACGCTTAATGACAGTGTTTTAAGCCGCATCTGCGCCGCCGCTTCGGGACTTTTAGCTTCCTCGTGTCTTCGTATAATTTCGGGCGGTTTTACATATTACGATCTGTTTTCGGGTGTATTCAACGTAACGTTCGGTGCTTTTATGGTATACGTGTATTCGCTCGTGCTTGACGAGGAAAACAGATACACACAAAAGTATGAAGCAGGCATCGGCGCCGTATTTTTTTCATGCGTTTCAGCACTCTGTACACTTGAAATTTTAGGTATGTCCTGCGGCGGTGCGGCGGCTTTTATTCTTACGCTGTATTCGGCAAGAAAAGGCGGCACGCTGCGCGGTACGGTCATCGGATTTTTGTGCGGTTCGGCGCTTGATATTTCCCTTTGTCCGATGTTCGGCATAGCAGGCTTCGTGTGCGGAATACTTACGAGTCTGCCCATAACATGGTGCGTTATCTCAGCCGTTGTTTCCGCCGTTTTATGCGGTTATTATATGGGCGGAACGGAAGCGGCGATAGCATATCTGCCGGAAGCGATAGTATCATTATTCGTATATATTCCACTTGAAAAAATGAAGCTTTTGCCGGCTTTACGTCTTTTCCGCGACGATGTTTCGTACACACGGGCAGTATCATCGGAAGACGTTGCAAAGGAGCTGGAAAGCGCTTCGTACAAAGACAGTCTTTCCTCCCTTTCCGCGGCACTCGGTGACGTTGCCGACGTTATGTGCGCACTTTCGGAAAAGGAAAAGCGTCCTGCCGTTCACGAAATATGCGAGCTTTGTGAAAAGGAATTTTCCTCGTTCTGCAAAAAATGTTCAATGAAAAAGCTGTGCTTTCCCGACGGAATAAGGGGAAATCCCATCATTCGCAAAACGGCGCAGGCCATATACGCAAAACGCGCGCTTTGTACTGAGGATCTTCCCGAAAAAATAAAAACAAACTGTTATTTTGCAGATAAAATTACAGTTTCACTCAACATAAAGCTTGCCGAATATGTTGAGGAAAAGCTCAAAAACAATAAAACCGAGGTTATGGCTGAAGACTACCGCGCGATGTCACAGCTTATAGGGCAAACGCTCCTTACGACAGAAGAAAAAAACGAGATCAACGGGGAGCTTACCCAAAAGCTCCGCCGCACTACGGTATATAAGGATCTGTTTTCAAACAATGTTTCCGTCTACGGCAAGGAAGACCTCACCGTTATTGCCTGCGGAATTGACGCAGGCAGAATACAAAGGCAGGCGGAGGAGGTGCGGAAAAATTTCAGCAAAATACTCGGCGTTCGCCTTAGCGTGCCCGATTTTTCGCTTTGCGGTGATTTTTTAGCCGCGATATTCAGCCGTGAGCTGAAGTTTTCCGCAGAATCAGCGCACTTACAATGTGTAAAAGACGGTGAATCCATAAACGGCGACAGTGTATTTTCATTTACATCGGGCGGTAAGCTTCACGTATGCATATGCGACGGTATGGGAAGCGGACGGCTTGCGGCGCTTACTTCGAAAACGGCGGTGATATTTTTACAAAAAATGCTTCGCGCCGGATGCAATACCGAGGGTGCGCTGAAAATGCTGAATCACTTTGTAAGAAGCAAAGCAGGCGAATGCTTTACGACGGTAGATCTTATGACTGTTGACCTCAAAACGGGAAACGCATCGTTTACGAAAAGCGGTGCTCCTCCATCCTATATCGTCCGCGACGGCAGAATATTCAGGCTTGCTTCGCACACTCCGCCCGTGGGAATTATGGCAGAACTGTGCGCCGAAAGAATAGATTTCACGCTTAAAAACGGAGACATCGCCGTAATGGCAAGCGACGGAATATCCGACGGCGAGGATCACCACGTATGGCTTTATAATCTGCTCACGTACGAAAACGATCTTTCCGCACACGCACTGTGCGAAAAGATTCTGAACACCGCGGGAGCCGAGGGCGCAGGTAACGACGACGTGACCGTATGCGCCGTAAAAATAGAAGGCTTATGATGTTCTGTTCTATATAACGCAAAAAAATGCAAAAGGTTTCATACTTTTGCATTTTTTTATGCATTTTATTTCCGTTTTTATTACTGAAAACAGACGATTGAAAACGCGCTTAATCGTTAAATTTCCGAATATGCTTGACATTTTCAATTTATTTGCTATAATATAGACATAGGAAAATAAAAAATCTTTATTTCAGGAGGAAATATGAAGAAAATAATTTCTATTTTTTTGGTTGTTGCAACCATTCTTACAATGTCGTCTTTGACGGTATTTGCGGAAGAAAAGTTCGCAACTGTCGAAGCACTTCAGTTTGCAAAGAGCGCAGAGCCCACTGTTGACGGCGTTGTTTCCGTAACGGAATGGGGCACACCCACAGTAGCAAACGCTGACGAAAGCAACTCCGTTGTTGACCTTGAAATCCCCGGCTCACGTATGGAATTCTCCATGTGGACACGTTACAACTTCCAGGGCTTCTACCTTGCTATAGTTGCTTACGATGACCAGCACTGCAACGCAAAGGTCGTTGAAGAACGTAACAGCATCTGGAACGGCGACTGCTTGCAGGTTCGTCTTGATGCTTACGGCTGTACTGTTGACCAGGGACTTAACCCCACATCAAACAGAAACGGTAACTGGCACTCCTCTTACAATGAATTCGCATTTGCTCTCGGTGATGACGGCGTTACATACGCATACAGCTGGCACGGCGTTGTTGACCACGAGGACCTTACAGGCGGTAACGGCAGATACGTTATAAAGCACAACGCTTCCAAGCAGGAAACAACGTATGAGCTTTTCATTCCGTGGGATGTTATCCTTCAGACACCCCCGCACGTCGGTACAAAGCTCGGCTTTGCTATCTCCGTAAATGACGGCGACAAGGACACAGGCCTTTACAAGAACCACATTGAGTGGGGTACAGGCGTTATGACAACACGTGACAAGAATATCTACGGTTCAAACCGTCTTGTATTCGAAGAAACACGTGCAACGGGCGGTGCGGCTCTCGTTGACCCCAATGTGGCAGTTACACTCCCCCCGCTTGAAAAAGTCACAGCAGAGAAATTCCTTCTTACATTCAAGGATTCACTTATCAAGCCCCTTAACGCTATGGGTAACGCAGGTACAAAGGATATGGAATACACCATCAACGATGACGGTTCCTTACATATGGCTTTGACGGGTGCTGATCCTCAGCTCTGGCTTGACATCAACAACCTTTACGAAATTGAAGCAGGTAATTACCGTTATCTTGCTCTTTACCTCAAGACAAACGAAACAAACTGGGGCGAAATGTTCTTCACAACAGGCGCATCTCCCACAATTGACGCAGGTATATCCGTTATGTCGGAATATGCAGAGGTTGAAGGCGGACAGATCGTTGTTCTCGACTTCCAGTACTTCATGAACGACGAAGCAGCAGGCTTCACAGAAGGCGAATGGAACGGACGTCTGCTCCAGCTCCGTTTTGACCCCGTAAACGAAGTTACAGATACACTTACGTCTGAAATGACACTTTACGGAATAGGCTTCTTCAACAACCTCGAAGATGCTCAGAAATTCAACATTGACGGTATCACGGTTGAAACAGATCCCGGCGCGGCGATCGACCCCGTTGAGTCTTCCGAAGGCACAGAAGCTCCCGCAGAGGATACAGAGGCTGTAACAGATGCTGAAACAAACGCTGCTGACACAAATGCAAGCAATGAAACAGCAGCATCAACAGACGCTGAAACAACAGGTGAAGGCGGCGAAGAAGGCGGCAGCACAGGCATTATAATCGCCATCGTTGCAGTTGCGGTAGTTGCAGTAGCAGCAGTCGTATTCATCATTCTCAAGAAGAAAAAGGCATAAATAAAAAACAAATAGGGTGTTGATTTCAACACCCTATTTCATTAACGGAAATTATTTATATGAACGAACAATTTTCAAGAACGGAAGCGCTTATAGGCATTGAAGCTTTGGAAAAAATAAAAAAATCAAGGGTGCTGATATTCGGCATCGGCGGTGTCGGCTCATATACGGCTGAAGCGCTTGCGCGCGCAGGCGTGGGACACCTTACGCTTGTTGACGGTGATACGGTCGCCCCCTCCAACCTG
>JAZRTS010000135.1:0-1122 GCA_045652135.1 Eubacteriales bacterium
CGTAGGCATCACACACATCACAAGCATAGTTGTTGATGACGGATAGGATGCTTCTAAATATCCGTCAATGAGTGTCGGTCTGTAATTGATAACAACTATTTCAAAGAGGATATATACCGCCATTACGACGATGTAAAATCCCCCGAGTGTAAGGATGCTTCGGTCAACTTTTAATAGGCTCTTTCTTTTGATCCATTGCACAAGACCGAGAACGGCAAAACCGAATGCAACGCCAATCGGAACAAGACCAAGCCAATCCGTGATTACGTACAAGGACATATTCACACCCGTGAGATTGTGAATGTAGCCGTTCAGCGTAGCAAAGCCCACGCTCGATTCTCGGGGCCCGATTGCCCCAACGTCAACGAAGCGAATTAACACAGTCCACAACACAAATACCGCAAGCAAGCCCACTCCTACCCAAAACAACCTTCTGTTTTTCTTTTCCATTATCCTTTAACCTTCCTTTTGTGTATTGGCTCTCGCCTGAATACATTTTAGCGGAGGGCATAAGAATCATCAAGAAACGGCTCGTCACAGGCGTGATACGTTTCGTATCATTGCCGTTTTATCAGCATTAACGCTTTAATTGCCAATAATACGAACGCAAATACGGCGGCATACGGTTGTGAGCTTATCATAAAAAGCAGTACCAAGATTGCTCCGAGTGTGAGTGAAACCGTCGTTTTACTTTTCACCCACGCCATCGCTTGACAGTTCTGTAATGCGAGTGTCAGAATACCCATTACTGTCATTGCGATAACAGCGGCAAGGTACGTTATTTTTAAGTATGGCTGAACGCCGCCAAGTGTGATGACCGAAACACTTTGAATAGCTCCGTCCGCTTTTTCAGCAAAGAACGGCAGAAAAAGGAGCATTGCGATACTCAAGTCAAGTAATCCATATATTAAATCACGAAAACGCTTTTCTTTTCGTTTGTTGTCTTCCTCGGCTATCGTCAGCACCTCGTCCGTGGAGAGCAGTTCGTCAACCGTTACCGAGAAGAATTTTGCAATCGCTTTTAGTGACTCTATATTCGGATATCCTCTGCCTGACTCCCATTTTGAAATAGCAGTTCGGGATACGTAAAGCTTCTCGGCAAGCTCCTCTTGCGTAAGCCCA
>JAZRTS010000136.1:0-25814 GCA_045652135.1 Eubacteriales bacterium
ATATTTAGTTTTGTATCATAGCTATAAGATATTTGGCATCATCGTCGTTGAGAATTCCGTCACCGTTATAATCAACGTACTCATCAAATTCTGTAGCATTACCGCTTGCCATATGCTTTTTAAGTCTTATGATATCTTTACCGTTTACGATACCGTCACAGTTTCCGTCACCGTCAACAATAATATAGCAGTTTTCCTCAATGGTCTTGCCGTTAACTACAACGACTGTGTAATCCGTCTTTATGATCTCGTTGTCATAAAGCTCCTCGCCGTCAAAGCCGTATACATACACGTCATACTGCGAATACGCTGTCTTGAATTCCGCAACAGTCTGTCCCGCTTCAATTCTTGATGTAAAGCCTGCCGCATCGGATGCCGAAACGTATACGGTGAATTCCGCACTGAAATCGGAATAAAATACAGTTACAGTCTGCTTGCCTAACTTGTACGGATCGTATCCCGATATTGAATAATTCAATATTTCCGACTTACTATCATCAGTATAAACAGCATACACGGTCATACCGTCAATTGAAAGAGCTTCACCGAAAATATAATCACGCTTATCCGGAAGTGATATGAGAACTATTCCGCAAACCTCAGGTGCATCTTTGCCGTAGGTCATATTTGCATCAAGAAGCGCATCGTTATAATCACCGATCACTATATCGTTCCACGCAATTTCGTTTCCGTCATAATGAACGTCTGTAATATTATAGCAAATGTCAAACGCGAACGCTTCAATCGTCTTCAAATCTTCGGGCAGGCTGACGGATTCAAGATTCGCAGCGAAACAGAACGCGCCTTCAGCTATCGTTTCAACACCGTCGGGAACAGTGTACTCAATTCTTTCATTACCAATGGGGTATTGAACGAGTGTTTTGCCATCAGAAGTCAGAAGCGTGCCGAAACTGTCGTTTTTATAGTTTTTATTATCCGCATCTACATTGATGGCATCAAGGCTTTCGCAACCGTAAAACGCGCCCGGGGTTACGTATTTAACACCGGATCCGAGCGTTACCTCGGTAAGATTCATGCAGTATTCAAACGCGTTTTCTCCGATTCCCTCAACACTGTCCGGAACATCTACAGTTAAAAGCGTTTGGCAATATGCAAAAGCGCCGTCGCCTAAGTACTTAACACTTGACGGAACAACTACATCAGATGCATAAGAATATTCAAACGCACCATACGCTATCGCAGATGTGTTATCCTTGAGTGTTACCTGATAGCTTCCTGACGTAACTCCTGCGTCGATAATATACAAAAGAACGTTGCCAACGTATATTTCGTAATATGCCCCGCGGTTAACAGCATATGAGATATCGTTTACGTAAGGTGTATCCATAAACGCATCGTAACCCACACTTTTAACACTGTCGGGCATCACAATCTGCGCAAGATTTACGCAAGATGCAAAAGCGCTCGAGCCTATTATTTCCACACCCGTGGAAATAGTGAGTTCTTCGAGAGATTCGCACCCGTAAAATGCCGAGTTGCAGATTTCTTTCACGCCCGTAGGTACTGTATAAGCTGTTTCCGCACTTCCTAAAGGATACTGAATAAGCACCGTTTTATCGTAATTGAACAGTACACCGTTATCGTCGGAAGAAAAGCTCTCATTCAAAGCGTTTACGTTGATTTTTTTGAGTGCATAGGATTCGGAGAACACATCCGCCCCAATGTCATTGACATTTTTACCGATCGTAAGGTTTGCAAGATATTTCGCACAGGAAAATGCATTTGATGATATAGCCTCAACGCTGTCAGGAACCGTATAAGAAGAACGCATTGCACCTGCCGGATACTGAATAAGCGTGGTTTTATCCTTATTGAACAAAACGCTGTATCCGTCGTTTGAATAATATGCGTTATTTTCATCAACCGTTATTGCTTCAAGTGAGTTACATGAATAAAATGCATAGTCGCCTATATTTTCCACTTTACTTCCTAATACTATAGCCTCAAGCGAAGCACAATTGGCAAACGCCCACTCGCTTATATTTTTGATACTGTTAGGCAACAGTACCCTTTCCAGCTTGGAAAAACCGTAAAATGCATACTCACCGACACTTGTAGCTCCATTTTCAATTACTACTTTAGTAATCGTGTTTCGCGATGAATACCAAGGAGTTTTAGAAGGTGTGGAATAATCATACATCGAACCCGTACCGCTGATAGTCAGTACCGTTTCGCCATCCCACGAAATTTCCCATCTGAGATCGCCGCCGCAAGTACCTGAGCCTGCCGCCTTTACGGTAGGCGCACTGAACTGCTCCGCGCTTATAACGGGAGTATCAGCCGCGGTCAGCGGATACGTCATAGTTGATAACAGTAATGCCATACATATCAAAAGTGAAAATATCTTTTTAAAATGCATATTTATACCCTCCTATTATTACATATACTATTACACTTTATTTTATCATACTATATATGCATATGTCAATAAATTTTGCAAATATTAATTTAATTCTATAATTTACCGTAAATATCATTTCAGAACGAATATCAGTTTACAAAATACAACTTGACAAGCGCGTTTTGTATGATATAATAAGTAGACATATCGCCAATTAGGGACAAACTTAAAAATTCGGAGACTGAAATGAATTTAGGATTACATTTTTTTCTGAACAGTATTTTATTGGGACTCGGACTTGCGATGGATGCCTTTTCCGTTTCTCTTGCCAATGGTTTGAACGAACCGAAAATGCACGTACGCAAGATGTGCGCCGTTGCGGGCACATTTGCATTTTTTCAGTATTTGATGCCTATGATCGGCTGGGTATGCGTACATACCGTAGCTGAACATTTTAAATCATTTGAAAAAATCATCCCTTGGATCGCACTCATTCTGCTTCTGTTCATCGGCGGCAAAATGGTACTCGAAGGAATGAGGGTTAAAAAAGATGACGAGGAAACACCGTCAGTCGGATTCGTTGCGTTGATCGTTCAGGGTGTCGCCACATCTATCGATGCTTTGTCGGTTGGATTTACAATTTCAGAATACGGTTTTTACGAAGCGCTTATATACGGCGCCGTCATCGCATTCGTAACGTTCCTTATATGCATACTGGGTGTTACTCTCGGCAAACGCTTCGGAACGGGACTTTCAGGCAAAGCATCCGTTTTAGGCGGTGCAATACTGATTTTCATAGGAATAGAAATATTCGTAACCGGAATAATTTAATATCTGTAATACAGTCTTAAAGCAATGAGCTCGGTATTATACCGAGCTCATATTGACAAACTTAATATTAAATTTTCGTTTAAACTTTGTGGTTTGCTTCATTATTGAAACAAACCTTTTTTTTAAATAATTCCAAGTGTACGGAGCTTTTCCAGAAATTCTTCCGTATCTTTTGTTGCTTCGTCTTCAGTAGTGTCGTATTCTTCAAGAATACGCTTAACTATATCACAGACAGTTTCAACGTCGGGCAAAATATCCCAAATGAAGTTACCAAGCTCATTGAGCACGAAAAGCCCCTTTGAGTCATAAACCGTCTTACCAACGGGAACAAGTATTGCCTCACCTGCAAATTCTCTTTTTATAAGCTCTTTTTTTATTTTCATTATTCGATAACCTCTTTCTTTGATTTTGAAACATACGCATCCCACATTTGCGCTATCGTTTCATCTACCTGTTCACACACGTATGTTGGAACGCGGTCAAAACCGCCTGTTTCCGTATAACACACGGCAGCGCACGAGAAGCACGCATTCTTTTTCGGGCATGATGCGCATTTTGATGGCAAACGTATCTTTTTCACTTCCGTGTTGATATGCTCCCACGCTTTGTCAACACCAACCTCCAGTGGATACGCAATAGGAGTAGGAAGCATTCCGCAAGGATACATTTTTCCGTCCCAAGTGAGCCACATCGACGACTTACCTGCTCTGCAGTTGACACCTTCGCTGACGTCTCCGAGACATTCGTCTCGCTCAATGTCAGAATACTCCTTCATATTCTTCGCGCGCATCTCAAATTCTTCATCGGTAAAACGGAGAAGATCCCATTTTACCGTACATTCTGCCGCTTCTTTCGGAGTAAGTCTTGCATTTTCGCCGAATTTCTCGCCGTTTATTCTTATCGGTGGATACATATAGCTGACGGCCTTTGCAACGACACCTATTTCGCTTGCAATATTAAATATTTTCTCCGTATCCTGCTTATTGTAAGGAGTAATAGAGACATTAAGACTTACATCAATTCCTGCTTCTTTAAGCGCCTTTATATTTTCAAGCACTTTGTCATACATCGGTGCGCCGCACATATTTTTATATGTCTCAGCGCATCCGCCGTACAAAGATATATTGATTCTGAAAGGCGGATCCTCAAGCAATTTTCTGCGTATATCGCCGTCAATAAGAGAACCGTTGCTGTTTATTGAAATATAAAATCCCATTTTTTTCATCGCCGAGTATATTTCAAAAAAATCTTCACGCAAAAACGGTTCGCCACCCGTCAAAAGTACAAATATCGTACCTTTTTCGCGTGCCTGGCGCGCAATATCTATCCACTGTTCCGTTGTCAATTCTCTTTTTCTCGTCTCTGCATTCTGTCCGCATTGATGAACGTAGCACATAGGACAGTTGAAATTACATCTCGAAGTTAATTCAAATGTCGCACCGACAGGCAATCCCATTTTACCTGCTTTGTTGTGCAAGTATGTAACTATTCTGGGTTCATCGCTTCTCTTTCGTACCATAATACTTCCTCAAATTTTAAAGTTTGTTAAGTTCATTTTCAAGCGCTGTGACTGCTGTTACATCTGGCACACAGCTGAGATAAAAAACAGGGACTTGTGCCGCTACCGAAGAAACCGATTTTATACAGGATTCCATATCGATTTTATTCCATACATCTGCCGTACAGCCTTCCCACAGCTTTCGGAAAGCTCCCAGTCCCTTCAAGCGCACAACGGTATTTTCTTTCGCCTGCGCCAGGCATACTATTGCCTTTATTGGACATTTTTCGTTTTTGTAAACACCCGAACTTCCGGAAAACGGAACACCGTACGCAAAAAATGTACCGTTCTTTGAAACTATCGCCGCGCGGTCACCGTTTATAAGCTCAGCGTCTTTGTTTTCGCACCAGAGATTTGCCTGCGTTGACTTACCGACACCGGATGGTGCAGTAAATAAAACGGCTTCATTTTCGTATTTTATATACGAAGCGTGAAGAATAAACCTTCCGTTTTCTGCCATTATGTGTTCAATCCCAAGGCAATTAAGTATCGCGCGTGCACCGATACGTTTGAAATTTCCTTTGAATACCGTCTGCACGAAAATCTCGCGTCCGCGTCGGTACATCCGCATATCAGCAGATCTATATCCATCAGAAAGGTCCCCCGTGTAGCGTATTTCGCCATCAGAGACACTGTAGACCATTCTGTCAGATGAAGTAAAAACGCATTCTCCTGCAGGCTCAGAAAGCTCGTCGGCTTCTTCAAACGTTACGGTATAATCGGGATTTGACGGCGGCACTGCATATTCGTTCAACAGCACACTTTCCGCATTCATTATTTCATCATCACCGATTATTTTGAATGTAATATCCGCTATGCGGTAATACAGCTCTGTCATATCACTCTATAATATCAACGGCGACTATCTTACTTTTTGACGGAGAAAAATGACCTGCATTTGCCTGCTTTATTTCCCCTGCTTTAAGACCGTCTTTAACCGTTATTCTATACGTTATTCCGCCGTAAAACATATCTTTTGCATAATTTTTAAAGTATATTACGATATCTCCGACGATATCATCATCAGACATATTTTTTATATTTGCAACGCCGTTTACACCCGAAACCTGTATTATCTTCTCCATATTGTCCATCGGTGTTTTAAAAAACACCTCGTTTTCCAAAAGATACGCATTCGGTTTTACATCTCTTGATATTGCACGCTTTTTTTCAAGCAGCAATGCCGACTGCCCCGTCGGCAGATTTGTAACGGTGAATTCAGCAGTATAATCTTCGTATTTTAAGTATATTTCTGCATATTGCAGATCTTTTTCATTTGTGTTCAATACAACTATTGATAAAATGTCATTAACCTCATCTCCGCTTCCGTCTTCCATATATATGCCGTTATAGCTTCCGACCAAGGTTATTTTGAGTCCATCATCCAAGTTGATATAGTGACTTGTATCAACGGGAGTCTTTGAGAATATATCAGTACACTGTGTAAGTGTAACAATGCACACGGCAATCAGAACAATTACCGCCGCTGAAATAATAATAATTTTCTTTTTATTTTGTTTTATTCGCATAATAACGATTCCTTGAAAAAGGGTGCGGTGTCTCCACCGCACCCTTTAAGCTTATTATGATCTAAATACGTTGTTAAAGTCAGATGGATTGTGATAACAAATTCCGTCGTACTCAGGAGCGCCGTCATCAGTGGCTAAATCACAGCCTACCATGGAGTTTGTAAACAAAGTCAATCCGGGAATAAACTCACAGCCGCATATTCCTCTGTCTGCATTTGCGTGAACTTCACACGAAGCAATATTTGTGCTGAGTGAAAAATTTTCAAATACAACATCGGGTTTTGTATATACTTTTTTCATCTGTCCGTTCTCCCTTCCTATTATTTACCGAGCAAGCCACCAAAGAATCCGTCGAAAATTCCGTTGAAAGCAAAGTTTTGTGTCTTTGTAACCTTTACTGTCGTGGAAATCGTTCTGCTTGCAACGTCGTTTGCGCTGTAAGCGTTTGCGTTGATTTGTGCCATACCCTTTTCATCAAGAGTGATTGTCACTTTCCATACGCGCTGATCCTTTGATTTGTTTTCGGTATACTTTGTAAATGTTTCACCGTTTACGACAACGTATTCCGCATCGGAATTTGTCGTAACAGTTACCGTAAATGCCTGACCTGCCTTCACGGAACGCTTCATTGTCTTAACGCTGTAAATTTCGGGCTGCGCCTGTGTAGCATTGAGATAGTCAATTGCCGCCTGCGCTGTCTTTGCATTCATATAAACAGCATTGACTGTCTGTACCTGTGCATTAGCTGTAGCTTTCTTTGTAAACTTCAGATTTGTTATGGAAATGATACCGTTTCCGTCAATATTCTGAAGAACTATCGTGTTAGCCTTGTTATCTGCAAGGATATCATCAAGAGCATAGTAAAGATCCGTTGCGGTTTCAATATTCAAAGTCTTACTCAAACCGTTTGTAACGTTTTTGATCTTAAGCTTGCCTGTACCCTTAGCCAGCTTTGCAGCGAGCTGTACAGAAGCATAACCTTTTGTATCAACAGTAAATGCAACTGCGTTGCCATTTGCGAGGTAAACCTCGTTGTTAGGTCCGTACGCCTTGTATTCACTGAATGTGTATGTCTTCTTTGTGCTGTCGGAAGTATTGTCGATATACACAGCGCCGTTGACGTTTGAACCGTTAGCGGCAAAGCCCTTTACATCGCTGATAAGGATATTTCTGAGTTCCTTGAATACGGGCATATATTCGCCGTCTGCGATATACGCATTCTTGATAACATCATTATCTGCACCACCGTTTGCGGGATCGTAGATTCTGATAGCATCAAGATAGAAGTCGTATTTTCCTTCTCTTGTTGCGTTGGCCTTGTCATTGGGAAGTCTGCTTCCGCCGTACTGACCGTGATCGAATATCCAGTTGTAAGAAGCTGTAATTACTACCTTATATTTGCCGTAAGTATCACCGCTCCACTTGATAACGGGAACCTGGTAAAGTCCGTCTTCTGTATCGGATTCTGCGGGAACCCATCTGTCTTCGTAAACGACCTTGCCGTTTTCTACCAACTGATTACCATTCTTGTCAACTGCGGGAACCTTAGCATACTTGTAGCCGTAGTATGTATCTACAACTGTGCTCTTTATAGCTGTTTCCTTGGGTTCTGCTGCATCAAGGCTCTCATACGGGAATACCTGAACTGCAATTGTACCCGTCTTGTTTGTTGTATAGCTTATAACATCAAAGCCTTTACCAACAAAAGTAAATGTTGCTGTTGCATATCTACCTGTAGAGGAAGCGATTACACCGTTTTCATCATACTTATCGGTTCTTTCAACTGTTACCATCTGTGCTGAACCGAACGAATATGTTGCAGAATCAACGTATGCACCGTCATTGCCGTATACGTTTGCGCTGATCTCGCCAACTCTGTCATCTCTCTGAACATCGTCCTTTTCGGTTCCGACTGTTGTCCAGCTGTTAGCTATAACCTCGCCTTCTTCCGAATAGTTGTTAACTGTAAATGATACGAAATCATCTTCAAAGTAGATAAGTGTTGCGGGAATTACCGTGAGATTTGCGTAGTAGTTACCGTTAACATAATCACTACCTGTATAATTAGCACCGTATGTGATTCTGTCAAAGGATGTCATCTGCATTTCTGTAAGCTCATAACGTATTTCGTTATTTGCTGTTGTTGTGAATGTACCGAATGTGCCGTTGAGCTTTGTCTTATTCTTGAAGTTCTTGAGTGTACTTGTTGCTGCAAGGCTGTAAAGTGAAGGATCTTCAACTGTTGTAGCCGTATAGCCCAACAATGTGCTTCCGTTATCGTTTGCAAGAACGTCAACGTCAACGGGTATACCGTAGTCGATAACTACTGTATCATCTGCTACGGGATTCTTCGGAACAAGTGCGAACCATACTGTTGTATTTCTGTAGTTTGCACCGTTTTCGATGTTTTCTGTTGTTTCAACAGAACCGGAAACAACGTAAGTTGTCTTCTTGGTTTCGCCGATCGTTATCTCCCATTTACCCTTGTTTGTCGCTTCGCTGCTTGCTGTTACCGTGTACTTTGCAAGAGGATCGAAAATTTCGTACTTGGAAGGAACGTTGCCTTCTGTAACATCAACTGTCATAGAGGAATCAACATAGAATTCCTTCGAACCGCCGAGACCTGCTATTTCAGCATTCTTGAAGTCGGAAATAACAACACCGTTTGCGTTGATGGGCTCACCGTTGATGTTTACAAGATAGTACTTGTATGTTACCTTTGCTTCGTTGAGAACGAGCGCAAACCATACTGTTGTATCTCTGTAGTTTGCATTTGAGTTGTTATTTGTGTCGCCTATTGTAGGATTGTGTGTGCCCGCAGACTCAACATAAGTTGTCTTGGTTGTCTTATTGCTTTCTATCTTCCAGCTACCTGTAGAAACAGAATTGAGTCCTGCAAATACAGTATACTCTGCCTTGTCATCAAAGATAGTATATTTAGATGTGGAAATATCTGTTTCATCTGTAACCTTGATGATAGCGGAGTTACCTACATAAAATTCCTTGGATGAACCGTAATTTGCTATCTGTGCATCCTTGAAGTTTGCAAGTACATTACCTGTAGCATCGATCGGCTGACCGTTTTCGTTTACAAGATAGTACTTATAAGTTACCTTTGCCTTGGGAAGAACAAGTGCGAACCATACCTCTGTATCTCTGTAGTTTGCACCGTTTTCGATGTCTTCTGTTGTTTCAACAGAGCCTGAAACAACGTAAGTTGTCTTTATATCTCTGCCGGCAACGATTTTCCAGTTACCCATCGATGCACCGGCGCCGTTTGCAAATACTGTGAATTTAGCATCCGGATCGTAAACGGTATACTTGGATGAGGGGTTGCCTACAGGAATAGCAAGGCTGCTGTCAACGTTGAACGTATAGCTTCCGCCGAGACCTGCAATCTGTGCATCTTTGAAATCGGATATTACATTACCCTTTGTATCGATAGGCTGACCGTTTTCGTTTACAAGGTAATACTTGTATGCCACCTTAGCCGTTTCAAGCTTAAGTGCGAACCAAACAGTTGTATTTCTGTAGTTGGCATTTTCATTGTTTTCGGTGTTGCCTGTTGTGGAAATCTTGCCGGATTCTACGTACGTCGTTTTGATAGTAGCAGTAGAGGTTATAGTCCAGCTACCCTTATTGGAAGCCACACCGCTTGCCGTTACTTCATACTTTGCACCTGAATCGAAGATATCGTATCTTTCGCTGCTAAGAATATTCACATTGTCATTAACGCTCACTGTTTCCTTTACGTTAACAAGGAAGTCCTTGGAACCGCCGTAAATGTTGATAACTGCATCCTTGTAGCTTGAAAGCACGTTACCATCAGCATCGATAGGCTGACCTGCTTCGTTTACAAGGTAGTACTTGTAGTGAAGCTCTGCCGTCTGCTGGTAAACTGCAAACCATACCGTTGTATCTCTGTAGTTAACATCAGCATCATCCGCAACATTTCCTGTCATGGGAGCGTGTGTACCTGCAGATGTAACGTACGTTGTTGCTGCCTTGTTTGCACCCTTTGTGATCTGCCAGAAGCCCTTATTCGGACCTTCAACACTCGGCTTGACCATGTATTCTGCCGCAGAGTCATAAAGTGCATACTTGTTGGGTATCGTTACGCTTTCACTGTCGATAATGATGCCTTCGCCGATCTTGAATGTCTTGGAACCGCTGAGGTTTTCACCTTCGATAACGTAAGCATCTGCAATGCCTACGACGTTACCGTTTTTGTCAATAGGCTGACCTGCTTCGTTTACGAGGTAATATTTGTAAGAAACCTTTGCATTATTGGGAATAACAGCAAACCATACTGTTGTATTACGGTAGTTTGCATTTACATCATCGGTAGTATCGTCCGTTGTTGCATTTGCACCTGTATAGCTTCCCGATTCAACATATGTCGTCTTGTTAAGTCCGTCAGATGTGACTATTGCCCATTCACCTGTCTGTGCAGATGCGGAATGTGCAAGCGCATGGTACTCTGCATCGTAGTCAAACATAATATATCCATCGGGAACATAATCTCTGCCTAAAATATAATTCGGTGTAGCGTTAAGATTGAAATCAATAGTATTATCGGAAACTGTAATTTCCTTTGCATTTTCAAAGCTTACGATCTGTCCGTGCTCGTTGATGGGGTTACCGTCTTCGTCTGCAAGATAGTACTTGTAAGTAAGCTTTGCCGTTTCCCAAGGAAGATTGGGCTTGGGAGCTTCAATGGAACAATCATTTCCGATGTAGTTCTTATATTTAAGAACTGCATATTCGTTAGTGAGAAGTCCTTCGCCTGCTTCCGCTTCACCTTCCATTGAACCTTCAAGGTAAACGTCATAGTGGAGCTCATATCTTGACTGAGGAATATCACCGACGAGCCAAGCAAATGTTTCAGGCGGCAGTAAATAATCTGCCTTTCCGTCAGAGTTAGAGTCTACCACTACATCTTTATTCTTATTAGTATTATACTTGAACGTAGTAGCATCGATTATACCGTCTTTGCCGAGAATATTACCGGACTTAAGCGTACTGTACGCCTCTGTACCCTCCGGATTGAATGTGATTTGCTCAATAAGTGTGCCGTTTTCGTAGCCTTGTCTTATAGTACCTACCATATCCTCCGTAACGTGTACGTTATCAACGATAGTACCTACTTCGTCAATTCTGTATGTGATGTACTCAAGAACTTCGATAGAAGGAGCCGGATCAAGTGTTATAGGACCTCTCGGGCCTACAACAGTTGATGCCATCTGAAGATCAAACGCTTCGCCGAGCTTATCTTCAAACACAGCGCCGGATGCCGCACGAATCTTTGTGGCAACTTCTGTAAATACATTTTCTATCTCGCCGACATTTTTAACGTCGTAGAAATGTCCTGATGCTTCGTTGCCTGAAGAAATTCTTCTGAGGACGCCGACAGCAGTATCTCTCGATATTGACTTATCAGCCGCCATACCGAAGCCGACAACGTAAATTTCAGCGCCGAGACCGTTAACCCATTCTGCATAGTGCTTATCGGGGTTACCGTTGGGATTGATTATCTTATATCTGCTGTCTGTGTCTCCCTTGATAGCCTCTGCCATCCAGTGCTTACCTTCGGAGTTACCGAATACTTCATATCTTGCCGTATTACTGGGTCTGTTTGCAGCAGGAACGTTATTACTGCCGTTGAGGTACTGATCCCATGTGGAATAGTAACCCACTTCAGAACCGCCTGCGACGTAGTTATACTGCCATGTACAACCGTCTGACATAAAGATAACGTAGGGATTACGCTTTGTACCCTGCTGTGCATTAAGCTTCTGCTTGCCTACGAGAGTTTCATAAGCAAGGTGCAAGCCCTGGTCATAGTTTGTACCTGAACCTGTATAAGCCTTACCGAAGCTTTCAGCAATTTCTTTGATCTTAGCTTCCGTAAGCTGACTTGAATGTATAAATCTGTCCGCAATGTCAGGCGATTTAGCCGATGACTTTGAGGGTGTAAGGAAGTGAGCAGTATCAGGCTGGTCATATGTTGTTGCCAATGAATGCTCCGTCGTTCCTTGTGTGTTCTTTACGAACATATTACCGTCTATAAGTGTATAACCGTCGAATGTAAGGATCGAAACGGAAATATCGGACTTATAACCGTCAATGCTCTCTGCAAATTTTCTGAGCATTGCATAAATGGAGTTGATCATTTCAACTCTTCGTGATTTCTCCGCACCTTCATTTTTACCTGCTGCGGAGTAAGCCATTGAACCTGAATTATCGAGAACAAGCACAACGTCAGCACCGCTGGCATCGGGAACACCGGTCAGCGTGAGGTTTACTTCTGTAAGACCTGTTTCAAGATAATTATATTCCTCTTCATTTAATTCCTTTGTAATGTCAACAGAACCGGGTGCGGGATATGCGGGGTAGTTATTTTCAGGGAGCTTCTGCTTAACTGTAATAGTCAAATCGTTGGCAATAGCTATGCCCTGATATGTAACTGTTACATTCTTATATACAGAGTCGCTGCTGACCGCTTGCTTTGTCTTTATGCTATCGTTGTTATATGTAAGCATATCGAGCGTTACGGGGATATTTGTAATATGCGATACACCGTAAGCATCGTTAACTGTCATAACAAGGTAAAGACCTTCGGGTGAATCGGCAGAGGATGCACCGTAGGAAACAGAACCCGTCTTTGAAGAAAGATATACATTTACATTTGCGTATTCACTTGTACGCGCATAGTAATATGCTCTGTCATAGGGAGAATTTTCTCTGAGATCACCCTTAACTTGACCGGGGAATCTGTAGCCGACAGCATTAGAGTTTGCCTGTTCAACACGCAAACCAAATGTACCTATCATACAGTTATAGTACATTGTGCGCCACTGCTTATTTACTGATTCAAAAGCAGTATCATTAGAAAAAACCGTAACTTCGCCGGAGGGATTAAAGACAGAAAGACCTGTTCTTTCGCCTCTTTCGTGCCAGAGTGCTTCCCACCCCTGATTATTGCTGCTTACGACCAGTGCAGAATTCTTTCCAAGGTCATCTGTACCGTTGTAGCGCAGGTATCTTTCGCCATAGTTAAACGCTCTGAGCTGCCAGAACTTAGCGTTGGGCAAGCCGGTGTGTCCTGCGCTCTTAGTTACCCAAATGCTGTTAGGCGCCGCATTATTGATAACAAGCTGCTTTTCGCCGTCAACAAATATTTCATAAGCATAATATTCGCTTGAACCGAGGTTAGTGCCGTCAGTTGTCAAAAGACGTACATAACCGGGATTCTGGCTTTCAGCAATGTGGATATATCCGCCCTGTACAAACGAATTTGTGCTGTTAGGGTCAACCAAAGCGAATACTGTTGAGTTTTTTGCAGCTTCACTCGAATTGTTTCCGGTTATCTTTACTGTACTCTTAACTTCAAGCGTGAAGTTATCTGCAAGCTGAACACCGTTGTAGCTTACCTTAACATTTGTATATGTTCCCGCCTTTGTAAGATCAGCGCCCGAAAGCATATCTGTTGTAACGGGAACACGTGTAAGTTTGCCGTCAACATAAAGGTGGATGTATGCGCCTGTAGGTGCAAACTTACCTGTGTTTACAGCAACTGTACCTTTATTTGAGTAAAGGTAACCCTTGATCTCGGGTATAGGGCTTGAGCCTACTTTTTCATAGAACTGCGCTCTCGTGCTGGCAGAACCATTTGTTACTATGTTAAAGTTAACAAGGGTTTCCTTGTACGTGGTTCCGTCTGATTTCTTACTGAGCGCATTATAACTGCCGAAACTGAGGTAACCGTTTTCACCGGGTTGTCTGCCGTAAGGTACTTCAGAGGAATCCGACGAATATACCGTATACAGACCGGAAAGGTCAACTTTATCGCCAGCCATTGTAAATTTAACTGTACGGCCCCATGTAAGCTCACCGTCAAAGATACCCATAAAGTATCCTTTATGGTAACCCTGACCGTTACCGCCGTTATTGTGGTGAGCAAGATATGTCTTCTTTGTCTCACCCGCATCAGTCTTTGTGGTGGTGTACATATAGTACTTGCCGCTGTCAGCCGCCTGGAATTTCCATTCACCGAACGCTGCATTGCCAAGTTCTGTGCCGAACGTGTTCGTTACGTACTTACCTGCAGAAAGAGATGCTGTATCGGTAGGCACTTCAAACACTTTCAAGCCGTCAAGTGTTTTGAGGTAACGTCCGCTTTCGCTCGTCGTTCCGCCGAAAGCAGAGGCTGCGCCGGGGACATCTGTGCTGATGATCATAAACGTCTTATTTCCGTTTACGAGGTCAGCAAGCGTGTAATTTTCTACAAGCTTGTAGACTGTCTTTGTTTCGGCTTTTTGAATCAGAATCGATTCCGGTTCGGCAATACTTTCAATTCCGTCTTCGATAACGCTGTCAGCCAGCGTAACAACGGGAGAAAGAAGCATTGACAAACATAGAACGACCGATAGGATCCGTCTTAAGCCAAACTTTTTCTTTGGTTCCATTGATTTTCTCCTTTAGTGATAAGAAATTTTACCCATAAATATAATAATAAATATTATTAGGGCTACGGGAATAGTTTAACACATAAATGTTGTATTTGTACTACATATTTTTTGAACATTTTGTGTCTTATCTGCATAATTTAATGCAATATATTATCACAAATAAACACATTCATCATTTTTTTACACGATCAGCTCTTAATAGTTACATTTTGCAGTAATTGACAAACCGCAACGGTTGTGTTACAATTATAGAAAATAACGTAATCGGAGCAAAAAAATGATAGTAAAACAATATATCAAGGATTTTGAAAAGCTCGGCTTCGGCATTTTCGTACACTTCGGTGTGTACAGCGTTGTCGGAAAGGGTGAATGGTCAAAAGCAGTTCTTCACATTTCAAACGAAGAATATGCAGAATATGCAAAAAAGTTCATTCCCGCGGAAGATTGGGCAAAAAAGCTTGTTGCACACGCAAAAACAGCCGGGGCAAAATACATAACGATAACAACTCGCCACCACGACGGTTTTTCGCTTTATGACACGTGCGGACTTAACGATTATGATACGGTACACTACTGCGGACGCGATCTCATCCGTGAGTTTACGGATGCCTGCAACGAGGGTGGAATAGTTCCCTTTTTCTATCACACTCTGATGGATTGGTATATGCCATCATACGAAGCGGATTTCAACGAATATCTCGTTTATTTAAGAAAGAGCGTTGAGCTTCTTTGCACAAATTACGGCAAAATAGGCGGTATATGGTTTGACGGCATGTGGCATAAGCCGAACAGCGATTGGCAGGAGGATGAACTTTACGGAACGATAAGAAAATATCAGCCCGATGCTATGATAATCAACAACACGGGACTTTCCGCAAGGGGTGCGCTCGGTCACATTGAGCTTGACAGCGTAACATTTGAGCGAGGAAGACCTCAGAAGATAAACACAGAAGAATCTCCGAAGTACATCGCAAGCGAGATGTGTCAGGTAATGAACAGCCATTGGGGTTATGCCGAAAATGACCTTTCGTACATTTCCCCCGCAGATGTAATTAAAGACTTGACAGTTTGTAAAAAATGCGGAAGCAACTTTTTACTGAATGTCGGACCGCTTCCGAACGGATACCTTCGCACCATCGACAGCGCAATTCTTGAAATAGTCGGAAAATGGGTAAGCGTAAACCGCGAAATAATGGATGCCGTTCCCTGCGACATAAAAATCGAAAACAAGGATGATGATTTTATCCTGCAAACCGATGCGGCATATTATATCCTCTGCAACAATCTTCCTATGGTGGCAGATCCAAACGTAGCTTTGGCAAACGGAAGTGCCGATTATGAGGTACGCTTCAAAACCGACAAGCGCATAAAGAGTATACATTGGCTCGACAACGGTGAGGAATTGAAGTTCACGCAGGAAGACGGCAACGTCCTCGTATACACCACACCGTTTTCATACGGCAACCATCTCGTTGTACGTGCGGCAAAAGCAATATTCGAATAAATCAAAAATCTGTGCGGAAATTCCGCACAGATTTTTTTAATCATTTGATTCTTGACAAATACTGACAGTAAACGTACACGTTTTGAATTTTTTTAGCTTCCACTCCGTCATCAGCCTGTATTATCGGCTGTGTTTCCGAAGGGGTTATGTACAGCTTGAAAACTATGGCATCCTGACCCGGACGCATATTTCTGATTTTCTTATACTCAACCTCACGTCTTGTAACTCCGAGATAATCGTAAATAACCGTTTCGATATCAAGGTTGCTGAAACACTGCAAAACGTCCGTTTCATCGTGAAGTTCAAGGATATGCTTCGCTTCTTCAAAGGTAAGATTGTGGCATTGGAATTCGCCTTCATTAAGAACACTCATCATACTGCTGTTGTCAAGCAACAATAAAGGTAAAGATTTATCCATGGTAAAACCTCCGTTTTGTATTTTTTTCTTGACTACATTATACACGCAAAAATGCAAGTTGTCAATACCTTTCTTGCATTTTTTCGAAATTCTTTGTCATATTGTATTTCACCGTCATACATTTCATTATATTGCACAGTACGTTTATACCGCACGTATTTTTCTTGACATTAATATAAAAATATGCTATAATTCACCTATATTATTACCAAGGAGGCACTTTTGATGAAAGCTTTTAAATTTCTGACAGTTTTACTCGCCCTCACACTTGCAGCATCGACCGCAGTATCAGCCGTTCCCGGCAAAATAGGCGGTTCGACAAACGTTGTGACAACCGAACTAAAACTGCCGAACGGAACAAAAACGGGTGTTACCCTGACAGAGATGACGGTGCCGAAACATACATTCTACAATCCGTCATCAAAAAATGATAAGAAGGCATGTTTTACAGAATTTGACCTTTCAAACACAAACCTTTCAGTAGAAGTAATAAACTGCGGCGACTATATGGTAAGCGCCAAAACTGTCAAATCGGCAGTTGAAAGCTATAAGCAAAACGGTAAAACGATACTTGCTGCAATAAACGGCGATTTGTGGATGACAAGTGTACACAGCGGTTCAGAAATGGCAAAAGCGGTTCTAAAAGTACCGAGAGGTATTATGATCTCAAAGGGTGAAATCTGGGCAACACAGCAGTTCGGTATGGAAAACGCTTGCGCCACGAACGATGAAAGAGGTACGACTACGCCTCCGAAGGCAGCTTTCGGTGTTACCGATCTTAATCAACCGCTCGTCGGAAGCCCCGTTATCACGGTTTCGCTAAAAAATGAAAGCACGGGAGTTTCAGTTACCACAAATGGGCTTAACAGACTTCCCGCCCCCAATTCAACGGTTGTATATAACCACAGGTGCTACACCACCAATTACGCACTCAACGATTCGTATGAAATAGAAATAGAATCATCAAACGCAGCTTTCACACTCGACGGCAAAGTACAAGGAACCGTCAAGAAAATATACGAAAGCGGAAGCACGACGCGTCCCAGCATCGGTAAGAACACTATCGTTATAACAGTAAGAGGAAACAGAATCCCCGCAATGAAAGAAAACTTCAAGGTCGGCGACAATGTTTCATTCAGTTGCTCAATAAACGACACTACAGGTAACACGGCACTTTGGAAAAATGTAAAAGAAGCCATTGGCGGTCACATAATGACACACAAAGACGGTCAAGTGTACACCTCTCTCGGAGGCAACACAGAATATCCCGGTTCGTTCATCGGATACAAAGACGACGGAACTGTAATGTTTTGCACATTTACCGCCGCTAAAGACGGAACAAGACTTGGCATAAATTACACCACTGGCGTACACTTTCTCAGAGATTCGGGATATAACAGCGTATTTTTCCTCGACGGCGGCGGTTCGGCAACGATGGTAACGCTTGAAAACGGTTCTTACACCGTAAGAAGCAAATCATCAGACGGATCCCCACGTGCGGTAATAAATGCAATTGCAGTTGTATGGAATCAGAATAAAGTATGCGCCGCGCAAGGCGATATGAGCTACATAAAAGCCCCTCTTGACCTTTCGGATATCCCCGGATACCACATTCCCGCAGACCTTATGCCCCACATCGTATCGGGACACTCAAACTGTTCGGGCAAATATATCGAAGCGGATAATGCATACCACATGACCGTAACTTCAACAACGAACGACCCGTATGCAACATTGAGCTTTGACGCTCTCGGCAGTGTGAGCGCAGATACATATAAATATATGGTCATCAAGGCAAAAACAAGCCTCGGCAGAGCAAGCACCCTGAAACTTTATTATTCAACATCCATATCATCAGGCCCAAGTGAGAATTACACACGTCATGTATCAATAGACGGAAGCGGAAAATTGAAGTACTATATCGTAGATCTCTCAAAGGACAGCGGATGGCGTGGCACTATAAACAATATGCGTCTTGATGTTTTTGACTCTATCACGACAAACTCTGCAGACGGAACTGCGTTTACATTTGGAAGCATTACCTTGTGTAAGACACTGGACGAAGCAAACAAAGTATCCGAAGGAATACTCCCGGACGGTGCAATACCGAGCTATAAGCAATTCCTCAATCCCGGAAGCACGATAAACACAACTGCTCCTACTACAGAGCCGCCCGTCGAGGATACCGAGCCTGTAACAGAAACAGATACAGATATTATCACGGATGCTGAAACATTCGTAACAAACGAACTTTCAGAAGCAATCACCGAATTGCCCATCGAAGACACAGAAGCAACAACCGAAAGCGAAGTCACGGACAGTGATGATTCCGTAACCGTCGAAGAAAGCACCACAGCTTCGGCGGAAACAGATGCTGAAGAAGATAAAGGTTCAGCATCAGGCATTATCATAGGCGTTGCTTGTGCAGCAGCCGTGGTTGTTGCAGTCGCTGTAATATTCATCATCAAAAAGCGCAAGGCTTAACAAAAGATAAAATTGCCCCGGACGGATCATAAGATCTGTCCGGGGCTTTACTCACGGCGGGAGCAAGCCCTTGCCGTAAACTTCTTTATGATAAATTCTTTTCGCCTTTTTTATTTATTTTATTCCTCAACCTCTTTTAAAAGAAGCTTCTTTTCAAAGCCGCCACGTTTTGAAAGCTTATCCTGTCTTATATTCTCCAGCTCATCAAGCGTGTATCCTCGTGCTGTAACAGCCGCATAAAGCACCTCAAGAAGGTCTGCAAGCTCCTCTACACTTCCGTCCTTGTAGTATTCCTCAAGCTCCTCGCCGAGCTTTTTGTCTATCATTTCAAGATACGTAGCATCGTCCATAATCTCAACAAGACACTTTTTGCCCTGCGCTGATATTATTTCGGGAATTTTGTCCCTGACGAGCTTATCGTATTTTTTTATACCCATATTTTTTCCTTTCTTATCGTCAAAATGGTTATCGCCGAAGCGATAACCATTTTGTAATTTTTAATTAATCAATGGGTCTGTATGCAAATCTGAACGGCATATTGCTGTATGACAAAGGCTCATACGAAGGCTGTACAGAATCAAGTCTCGTATTGCTTCCTGCGTCATATCTGTATGTATTTGCTCCGTATGCACCTGCGGAGATAAATACGTGGCAAGGATAGTTCTTATAGTTGGCAGGAACAGCGAGATTATTACTGTAACCAACAAAGATAATATCACCGGGACGTACATCAGCAAGATTCGTATGCTTCTGGAAGCCGAGGCTTATCAAAAGGTTTTCCATAGGACCGTAAAGTGTGAAGCCCTTTGTTGCAGGCTGTCTGTCTCTTGCAAAACCTGCATCGTAAAGCACCCAACCTACAAATCTGTCGCAGGATACAACCTTTTCGCTCTTATTAAGTGCAGGGTTAACGCTTGCATCACCGTAAGTGTAATCCTGAATACGTGCATAGTCTGCATCGAGCTTCGCATGGTGGAGGATTCTCGCCGCCGCCATAGTGGGACAAGGATTGTACACAACGTTTCCGCCCTGACGCACTACCTGACCGTAATGTGCCTGAGTGTTCGCCTTTGCTTCTTCAAGTGATTCATACTGACCGTATACCGTTGTTCCGTACGGACAAGTTACTGTATATTCGGGCAGTTTAAGTCTGTAATCATCAATAATAAACTGCTGTGCAGGTGAAAGATTGCTTGTGTAAAGGTGAACATTCGTATTTTCGTCATCAGAAGCGCTGTAAACGTCAACAACAAGGTCTCCGCCGAGCGCTGACATAAGCGTTATCTTGCCGAGGCGCATATAAGCATACCAGCGCTGTGCTGTTGTGCCGTTGGAATCGTACACCTGAATATTTGTACCGTCATCCATTTTAGCTTCAAATACATCAAGAACCTTGCCTGTTTGTGCACTCTTGATAATATATGTGCCGTCGGTCTGCGGCAAGAACTGCCAATAATGGCCGTAAGGCTTAATACATACGTTATTTGAAGAATCAACACCGATATATCCGTTATTGAACTTGAGAGTCGTGTAGAACATCGGCTGGTTCAACGGACCGACACTATCGAAATATGCGTTCGTAACGAGGTCAACGTGACCTATGTCGTCAAGATAGAATATCTGCGCATCGGAATAGTTTACACCGTATATATCAACCGCTGCATCATTCTCTGTAGATGCAGAGAATACATCAAGAACTCTGTCATATCCGCACATTGAACGAATTATGTAACCGCCTTCGTATTCAATGAGATACCATCTTTGGTTTTCAGTGCCCAAATTCTTGTAAACACCGACAGTAGTACCCATTTCGGTTGAAGCATACGAAAGGTCAAGCACCTGGCCCATACCTACGTTTTCAATGATATATGAACCGTCTTCCTGAAGCAAGAAGTGCCATATCTGGTTTGCGGACGTTGTCTTATCAGATGCCACAACTGCATTGCTTCCGAGGTTTACACCAAGTGAATTATCAGTATAAGAAAGGTCTATCGTTGCGTAGAAGCTTGCACCGAGATTTTTCGCAGGTCTGTCATCAACATCACGCTTCGGCTCATCATCCATTATAAAGCCTGAAAATCCGCCGAGGTCAGCCTGTGTAAACGAACCGTCCTTGTTGAAATCAAGAACAGATTCATAGTAGAAATTGTTGCCTGTTTTGAGATGTTTTTTAGCACGTACAAGATCTTTACCCGTTACGTACGTATCTCCGTCAAGGTCACCGTCAACGAGAAGTGTATATTCCTGACCGTCAGCCTTTACGAGCTTGTAGCCCGTGCCGACTCTGGAGCCTTCACCAATCGTATATCCGTGGAACATCGTGACCTTACCACCGGGAGCGAAGCGGTTCAAAAGCTCTTTTGCCGTTGTTCCAATCGGAATGTCCCTGATATAATCACCGTCAGTGTGTGCATCGCTCAACGAAGCTGCCTGCAAGCTCGGCACAAACGGGGATACCATTTCCGTACCCGCAAAAATGCACGGCAACAAAACGGCAAGAAGCACACAGAACACCGCGGCTCTTAATAAATGTTTTTTCATAAGCATAACTCCTTTCAAATGCTCATAAATACAAAAGGCTGATATGCCGCTTCTATCAAGCAGAAAGTATTTTCCGGAGAAAATGCACATAAGCCAATAATTTTATATTACAATTCTATATTACAGTATTTTTGTACAAAAAAAGAGTGTAAAATAATAATTTTTTGTTAATTTTGTAAAAAAACTTACATATGTATATAAAAAACATCATTTACGGTAATCAAGTTGAACATTTAAACGACATCGTTTTTTATAACAATGTTACAAGTGCATTTTAAAAAGTCAGGACATCTTTTGATAAAGATGTCCTGACTCATTTAATCAGTCGATAGGTCTGTAAGCGTAATAGAATTTAGGTTGATCAGATGTACCGATTCTTTCAAGGAACGGTGCCTGATTATCCTTATAAAATGTATGTACATGGTTGGTATCGTACTGAATTCTGTAAACCGAGCCGTGGTCATATCTCAAATACAGGTTTCCGCCCATATTTTCACTTGCACAGATGAAGATATGTCCGGGAAGTCCGGGCTTTGTCGGGTCAGGTGATGTAAATACAAGGTCACCAGGTTTAAGTGCCGCAGGGTTGGTTATCTTCTGGTAGCCGAGTGAAGGTATCCAGTTGACCTGTTCAAAAACAACGGGGCCTTGATTAATTCTATTACCTCGTGTATCCGTGATACCGCTTCTCCAAAGAGTCCAGTCAACAAGTCTGTCGCAACTGCTTAATTTTTGACCGTCGTTCGTCATCGGTCTGTTTATATCAAGATGCTGCCACTTGTAACCGGGATTATATTTAGCATCGCCGTATGTAAATCTGTTTGCTGCTGCAAAGTCAGAAACCAATTTAGCATTGTACAGGATCTTAGCCGCCATAAACGTCGGGCAAGGATTATATGCGAGATTTCCGCCCTGATGTACGACCTGACCGAGATATACCTTGAGATTTGCTTTAGCCTCCTCTAAGGTTTCATATCTGCCGTATACTACCGTGTTATAGGGATTCGTTACAGTATATGCGGGGAGCTTGAGTGCATAATCCGCAAAAGTAAACTGCTGAGCCGCTGAACCGTTATAAGTATACAAGTGAATATTTACATCTTCAACATCAGCACCGCTGAAGACATCGACAACAAAATTCTTGTCAAGCGCAGAACGGAGTATCGCTTTTCCGTTCTTCATATAAATGTACCAGCGCTGAGCAACTGTACCGTTATCGTCATACGTTTGAATGTTAGTACTGTTCGCTGCTTTCGCCTCCGCTACGTCAAGTGCCTTTCCGTTGTGAGCGCTTGTTATCTTATACGTGCCGTCTCCGTTAGGTTCAAACTTCCAATACTGTCTTGCATCCTTCAGCACTACATTGCCATTTGTTTCAACCGCAATACTGCGGCTTCCGAATGAGAGATTTGCAAAGAACATTGACTGTGTCAAAGGTCCTACCTGATCGAAGTATGCTTTGCTTTCGGTATCTATATCATCTATCTTGTTGATATAGAACACCTGCGCATCGGAATAATTCATACCGTACATTTGAACATTGGCATCATTTTCCGTTGAGGCTGAAAAAACATCTATAACTCTGTCATCTGCGCACTTCGAGCGAAGGAGGTATCCGCCTTCATGCTCAACAAGATACCATCTCTGGTTATCTGCTTCGTGTGCCCTGTAAAGTGAAACATTTGCGCCCTGTTCGGGAGATGCATACGCAACTTCCATAGCTGTACCCATACCGACACTTACAATGACATATGTGCCGTCATCGTGACGTACAAAGTGCCATATCTGGTTTGCAGACGTTGTCTTGTCCGATGCAACGACATTGTTTCCGATATTTGCTGTAATTGCATTATCGGTGTAAGAAAGGTCTATAGTTGCGTAGAAATCGTCACCGAGGTCTGCACTTTCCTTGTCATAAATATTGAGTTCGGGCTCATCTGTCATAATAAGCTCCGAAAATCCCGAAAGATCCGCTTGGGTAAATGAACCGTCACGGTTGAAGTCAAGAACAGATTCGTAATAGAAGTTATTCCCTGCTTTGAGATGCTTTTTGGCACGTACAAGGTCCTTACCCGTTACGTACGTGTCACCGTCAAGGTCGCCCTCAACAAGCAACGTATATTCAACACCGTTGTCCATTACAAGCTTGTAGCCCGTTCCGACTCTCGAACCTTCCGCTATATCATATCCGTGGAATTTAGTGATATGATCGCTTCCTGAAATTTCTCCCAAAAGCTCCTCTGCGGTTGTTCCGATGGGTATATTTTTTATGTACTGACCGTCGATAACTGCATCAGAGATCGACAGCGCCGCATTTTTTCCAAAAAACGAAGACACTATCTCCGTTCCCGCAAAAATACAAGGAAGCAAAACGGCAAGCAATACACAAAAAACCGTGATTCTTATTAAATGTTTTTTCAAAGTATGCACTCCTTTCAAAATAGCACGAACATAAAAAGCTTACACACTCACGAATCGCATCGAAAGATTAACGGTGCAAGCTAACACTATAATTTTACAGCATTTTCATCAAAAAACACAACTCTAAAATGATAATTTTTTGTTAATTATGCAAAAAATAAACCTATTTCAAAGATAAATTCTATTAAAATTATACAACAAAAACTTACACCGCAGCGAATTTTGCTGCGGTGTAAAATATTTGATTTTAATCAATAGGTCTGTATGCGTAGTAGAAGGTGGGCTGATCGCCTGTACCTATCCTCTGTATAAACGGTGCTCTGCCCTGATAATATTCAGAACCGTGTACATATCTGATTCTTGCAACAGAACCGTGGTCATATCTCAAATATGTATTTCCGCCCATGTTACCGCTCGCGCAGATAAATACGTGAGCAGGCGAACCGGGTCTTGTGGAGTCATACGTTGTGAATACTATATCACCGGGCAAAAGAGCCGCAGGATTCGTTATCCTCTGATATCCAAGGCTTGCAAGCCATGAGGGCTGCTGGAAAACAACCAAGCCGTGGTCGATTATGTTTCCTCTTGCATTGGTAACACCCGATTTCCAGAGTGTCCAGTCAACAAGTCTGTCACAGCTGCTGATTCTTTCAGTGGATGCTACAGGTCTGTTTATGTCAAGATACTGCCAGTTATAGCCGGGATTGTACGTTGCGTGACCGTATGCAAAGCCATGTATAGCTGCAAAGTCAGAAATAAGCTTTGCATTGTAAAGCATCTTTGCTGCCATAAGTGTCGGGCAGGGATTATATACAAGATTCTGTCCCTGATGTACGACCTGACCGAGGAATACTGTCGTTGCTGCCTTAGCTGCATCGAGTGTTTCGTATCTGCCGTATACAACAGTATTGTAAGGATCCGTTACCGTGTATGCAGGAAGCTTCAGTGCATAGTCCTCAACTGTAAACTGCTGTGCCGGTGAGCCATTGTATGTATACAAGTTGATGTTTCTGCCTTCCTCATCAACACCGCCGTGAATATCCACGACAAACTTTTTATTTGCCGCTGAAGCAAGTATCGCCTTTCCGTCCTTCATATAAATATACCATCTCTGTGCCTTTGTGGCGTTGTCATCATAAGTTTGTATATTTGTTCCGTCAGCTATTGCACCTGTATAGATATCCAACGACTTTCCGTTCATCGCACTGGTTATCTTGTACGTGCCGTCGCCCTGAGGCTCAAACTTCCAGTACTGTCTTATGCTCTTGAGTGCAACGTTGCCGTTTGATTCAACTGCAATACTGCGGCTGCCGAATATAAGGTTAGCATAGAACATCGACTGTGTCAAAGGTCCTGCTTTATCAAAATAATCTTCAGCATTTACATCAAAATCGTCTATTTTGTTGATATAAAACACCTGTGCATCCGAATAATTCAAGCCGTACATGTGAACATTGGCATCATTTTCGGTTGAGCCTGCAAATATATCTACAACTCTGTCATCTGCGCACTTTGAGCGAAGGATGTATCCGCCTTCATGCTCAACAAGATACCATCTCTGGTTATCTGCTTCGTGTGCCCTGTAAAGTGAAACATTTGCGCCCTGTTCAGGAGATGCATACGAAACCTCCATAGCTGTACCCATACCGACGCTTGTAATAACATATGTACCGTCATCGTGACGTACAAAGTGCC
>JAZRTS010000137.1:0-1045 GCA_045652135.1 Eubacteriales bacterium
CCCTTTTCCTTGGAAAGTCTGGCTGCAAAAGCAACATACGGTTTATCGGGAGTCATCTGTTTGGGGAGCGGTTTCTTTTCAATAAAGTTATGTATGGTTACCGTTTTGCCGGCATACAAGTCCGAAGCCGCCAAAAGCTTGTTTTCAAGGAAATGGCTGGGACATACATACAAATCCACTTTTCTGTATGTCTTCAGAATCGAGTACAGCTTCGCTTCGATGGCACCGATGAGACTTTTTGCCTTTGAGCCATGGATACAGCTGTGTTTGAAACAGTTGAACTTTGAGCCACCAATGCATCGCTCACACGGCTTTACCTCGCCGAAGCTGTACAACAGGTGGTTTGGACATATCATCTGATAGTCGTGAACCGTCTGAATAAGGGGAATGTTTCTTTCTTTAATCGCATAGATAATGGACGGTGTCAACTGGAAATTGATGTTGTTCATGTGAACGACATCGGGCTTGAAGTCATCCAGCACACGGCCGAGCTTTCGTTTTGCTTCTGTTGAATATATGATTTTAAAAGGATAGAGAAATCTTGCAGCCCCCGTAGAATGAAAGTCCATATTTGTTGTATATAATCCAAGGGAATTTCCCACCGTGTTTTTTTCGTCATACATACCGAAGTATTCAACTTTGTGTCCTTTGGACTTCAGTTCCTCGGCTAGATTCAGCATATAGGTTTCACAGCCGCCTCTTGGATACAGGAACTTATTTACCATGAGTATTTTCATAAGAGTGAATTGCCTCCTGAGTTTTTGTTCACATCGGAAATGTATCCGAATAGCTTCATTTCCGTATTGCGCACACGCTCATCAAAGCCCTGACCGATCATAAGGATACCGAGCACGGTCGTAAGCAAAGGATAATTCAGTGTGTTATCCGTAGAAGAAACGATGACAAGATAGACCGTTAAAGCAAGGGTCATAACGGCGTTTTCTGTTTTGCCCTTTGCTCCAAAATAACAAACTCTGACGAGTGTCATGGAAATCAGCCACAGAATATATCCCCAGAAGCCGAGGTCGATGAAATATTGCAAAAA
>JAZRTS010000138.1:0-1880 GCA_045652135.1 Eubacteriales bacterium
TATCAATTCCTTATATAGGTATGGAACAACAACATTTAGTTGTGTTTTTATTATATCATCAAATTGTAGATTTGTCAATAGTGAAATCAGAAAAAAATCACAAAAATATATGTTTTTGTTTAGTTAGTGATTATTTTTTAACAGATTTTTTAGCTTATTTTCATTAAAGATATTGACAGGAAAATTAAGATTGACTAAATTTTATTTAACAATTAAGCAAATAACTGAGATTTATGTAAAATAATACCAACAAACGGTAAAGAAAATGCTTGGAAAAAACACTTTTACGTACGTTATTTTTTGAAAATTTAAATAAACCTCGGTATAAAATATTCACCGTTTTGTGTTGACAAAGCGATATATTGATGGTAAAATGTACAAAAATGTACAAATAAGTACCGACACTTGGATTTTATATGTGAAAGGAATTATCGTATGTCTGATATATACAGCTACCACACGTTTTTATTTCCATTCGTATGGGAAGGACGCGGAAACCGCAGTATTCCGCTTGAAGAATTTGTAAGCCTTTTTGAAAATAACGTTAACTGGGAAAATATACGTATGTCTGATGAATATCATATGACGGAAAATTCCCAAATATTGGATAATGACGATGCTATTTTATTCTATAAGGAATATCAGTATTTTCACCCTTACGCAAGGAGAGCGTTGTACGGCTTTTCCGACGATATAGTTACAAATTATTCATTCCGTCCGAAAGATATAAGAAACCGCGCGCATTATTATATAGAGCGCTCCGTAGGTGACGGCAAGAAAAACAGATACGAGCTTTTGATAAATGCCATTAAGCTCAAAATATATAATACCGGAATTGCGATCTTTATTTTGGAATGTGAAAACCATGGGAAGGGCATATGTATTGAAAACGGAAAGCAAACCGTTTTAAACCAAAGAACATTGGAGGCTGTTAAAAGTATAAACGATTTCGGCAGACGTATTTCTTTGCCTTATTTGCCGACACCGCCGGACTATAGTTCTCTTACTGCAGACAAGCTTATTCTTGACGTTGAAAACGTCGGAACGTTCGAAGCCGATTTCAGAGATTTTGCAGAGAAGGTAAACGGCAGTAAAAATATCGCCCGGATGCTTTCCCTTACTCATTTTTGTGATTTTATCAAAAAAATACTTGCTTTCGGCCGCGACGATATTCGTTTCACTTCAAAGATGAATGCTAACGAAAAAAATTCATACTACATTTATCCTGCACTTGATGACAGAATGTTTGTAGCATGCCATATTATGGATTCCGATGCTATTAAGCAGTTTGCCTGCCGCGGCGGTGACGGTAAACTGAAATGTCTTACCGATGAAGCTCTTTCGGAAAACCTTTTCGAGTTGATTGCGGTAGATCCCCCGGGAAAGTGCTGTATGTACGATCCCGATATGAGAAAAAAATATCTTGAGGATCATATGTATCTGCGTTGGATACATGAAGAATGGGGAACGCTTACCACGTATACGAATCAGTCGCTTATAAACCTTACAACGACGGATTGCCCTCAGTATCTTACCGATAGCTTTCTTACGCAATACGTTCAGCTTTGCGTGCTCGTGCTCGTGCAAAGGGCATCTATCATTAATTTCCAACGTCAGTCCTCGGCAGTATCGGCACACATTCGCGAGAGCAAGCGTCAGATACGCCTGTCAACGGTATCAGAAATTATGAAATTGCAGGAACGTTTTGTTGCATTTCAGAATCAGTTAAGCTTTACTGAGGTAACCCCTCAGGATCAGGGCATAGAAATATACGATAAGCTTATGGAAATGGCATTTGTTGAAAAAGAGATAACATCATTGAAAGAACAACTCGCATGTCTGTCCGATGCAGCGAATACCAGTCTTGATTACAATTTTAA
>JAZRTS010000139.1:0-1293 GCA_045652135.1 Eubacteriales bacterium
AAATGGAATATTCAAAAAAACTATCATCTACTTTCAGCATAATGGTGGCAATGCTTTCAGCTTTCTTGACTTTATTCTCTTTTGTGATGTTGGATGTATTTCCTATTATGTCAGGATCTATTCATGGAATGGAAACCGTCATAATAATAACTGTCATTACTATGGCAATGATTGTTATGTGTCTTTTTGTTGTTACATTCCAAAGACTATTGGAACGAGCAAAGAAATCCCACAATGACGATAAAACAGAAAATAAAAAAGATAATAAATGATGTTTTCCCTCTGCTAAATCGCAGAGGGAAATTTTTATTCTTTATCGTCCGTAACGTCGGTATCGTAATTCATTTCGTCTGCGATTTCTTCAAGGGCTTCGGTGTATTCCTCGTCCTCGTCGTATTCGTCATATTCAAGTTCGGCCAGCTCCGCGCCCTGCGGCTGTTTGTTCTTCTGCTGTTTGGGCTTTAACACCTTGAAATAGTAGAATACACCGCCGCCCGCAAGCGCGATCACAACGACAACGGCAATGACTCCCCCCATATTCAAGCCGCTTGGGGCGGGCTGTTCGTCGTCGCCTGCAGGCGGGTCTGTTTCATCGGCGGGCGGTGTTGCTTCCGCGCCCGCACAATCGGTCATAGCCGCAATACATACGGGGCAAGTGGTGTCAATGTCGTGGGCGGCACATTTATCGGTACAAGTACATTCGGCGGGGGCAAGGGTGATTTCTTCTTCGGCTAAAATTGCCATAAGGTCGGCTTCGTCAACTTGATTAAGAAAATGCACCGTATTTTCGCCGTCGGCGGCGTAGTCGATCACGATATAAAAATAGTGTCCGTTTTTGCTCTGAACGATGATAAATTGCTTCTGTCCTTCGTCCTCGCCCTCGACGTTATCAATCAGCGTCATATTGCCGTCGGGAGTAAAAGCGTTTTCGGGCTTAATGATGATAGGCTCGTCTGTCTGCTCGCCGTCCTCGCTCTCTGCGGGAATGACGATAACGGGCGGGGTGGTTGTTTCTTCGGTCGGCTCGGTGCTGCAATACTCGCCGCCGTCGCTTGCGTAAGCGTTAAGGGAAAGCCCGCATACGCAAATAATTGAAATGAGCAATACGCTCGTCATACGGAATATGTTTTTATTCTTCATTTTCGCTGTCCTCCTCGTTTTCATCTTCTGCGGGTACTGTTGCAATGCCGGGGATTCCACCGCCCGCGAGCAAAGCGGAAAGCTCGGCGGGGGTTAAGTGCATAGCGCGTACAAGCTGTACGATCTGCAAGTTTTCGGCTTCTGCCTTTTGCG
>JAZRTS010000140.1:0-2936 GCA_045652135.1 Eubacteriales bacterium
AAAAAAATCCGCTTGTGCGGATTTTTTTCGTTTATTTGTATTCAAGTTCTGTGAAGTCTTTTATGCAAAGCATTGCATCGGGGTGTTTTATACCGCCGATGGCAACCACTTTCATTCCTGCATTGAGTGCGGCATTTACTCCCGCCATTGAATCTTCAAAAACTACACAGTCGGATGCTTCAAATCCGCAAAGTCTTGCCGTCAAAAGGAAAAGATCGGGTGCAGGCTTCTTGGGTAAAGGTAATGAGCCGTCGCAGATTACCTTGAAGTATTTGTCAAGGTCAAGGTCTTTGGCTATTTTCGGAGCAAAAATGCTTGATGAGCCGACACCGCACGGTACACCCTTGTCATTTGCCAGTATCAGAAGCTTTTCAATACCTGCAACGATATCCTTTTCGGAAAGATCACGTGTTATTTCAACATACGTATTTTCCTTTGTGTCTCCGACGTACATTCTGTCCTCGTCAGACAGCGTCATTTCTGACTTTTCCGCAATATAATTTACGATGTAGTCACGGCCTGTGCTTTTCAAGGGGAGATATTCTTCATCACCTATCGTGACACCGAACTTCTCACCGCCTTTATTCCAAGCTATAAGGTGATATTTTTCCGTATCGACAACAACCCCGTCAAAATCGAAAAGACAGCATTTGAACGTCTGTTTTTCTCCGTTTTTGTCGGTGATCGTAACGCTTCTTCTGTAGCTTTCATCAACAAGGTCGGCAATTTCCTCATTTGCCGAGGCAATTACACCCTCGTCACCGTAGGAATATTCCTCACCCTCAAGATTTCTGATTATTGCCCCTGCTTCCTTGCAGATTATAACACCGGGCGCAATATCCCAAAGGTTCTTCGTTATGACCACAGTGCAGTCGGTCTTGCCCATTGCAACGTACGCAAAGTCAAAGCAAGCCGCACCGAACATTCTTATTTTTGCTATCTTCGGGTAAAGAAAGCCCATTGAATCGTGCTGTCTTTTGGCAACCTCGCCGTTTACGTGCGAATAGTCACCCATACTTGCAATGACGTTATTTATCGTAACATCTGCATTAACGTGTATTTTTTCACCGTTCAGAAAAGCTCCGCCGCCGACGGATGCGTAAAACATCTCGTTTGTATGCGGCAGATAAATAACACCGAGTGCTGGCTCACCGTCAACAAACAGCGCGCACTGTACACCGTGCAAGAAGATGTTTCTTGCCATATTGCACGTGCCGTCAATTGGATCGATTATCCAAGTTCTTCCGACGAGTGCCTGGGTTGACGATGTTTCCTCACCGTGTATCTTATCATCGGGATATTTTTTGACAATTTCTGATGAAAGATATTTTTCAATGCTTATATCAATATCCGTTACAAGGTCAAAATGTGACTTTTGCATAACGGACGAAGCACCGTGTTCGGCATACGTTTTGTATGCCGAGCGTATTTTTTCTGTTATAAATTCAATTTCAGATGTGAAATGCATAATTAAAGCTCAAATCCCTCGCCGTAGCCGTAGTGTTCTGCAACGTAGTCAACGTCCTTGTCGCCTCTGCCCGAAAGTGTTGCAAGGATAGAGCCGCCTGTTGTTGCGTGCTCCTTGGCATATCTCATCGCAAAAGCAACTGCATGAGAGCTTTCCAGTGCAGGAATGATGCCCTCGTAACGTGAAAGCGCAAAGAATGCTTTTACAGCTTCCTCATCATCAACAGTTACATAATTTACACGGCCGCAGTCGTGCAGATATGCGTGCTCGGGGCCGACGGAGGGGTAGTCAAGACCGCTTGCGATCGAGTAAACGGGAGCAGGCTCACCGTTTTTATCTTTAAGCATAATGCTTTCAAAGCCGTGCATAATACCGGGCTCACCGTATGTCATCGATGCCGCATGGTCACCGAAGCCTGAGCCCTTTCCGAGAGGCTCGATACCGTATATTTCAACGGGGTCAGCCAAAAATCCCGTAAATGTACCGATGGAGTTTGAGCCGCCGCCGACACAAGCCGCAACGGCATCGGGCATAATGCCTGTCATTTCAAAAAACTGCTCTCTTGCTTCAAAGCCGATTACGGACTGGAAGTCACGAACCATAAGGGGGAACGGGTGCGGGCCTAAAACAGAGCCGATGCAGTAGATAGCATCCTTGTACTCTCTCATATACGCATCAAATGCCGCATCAACAGCCTCTTTAAGCGTTTTAAGTCCATGTGTTACAGGCACAACTCTTGCGCCGAGCATCTTCATTCTTGTTACGTTGGGCGCCTGCTTTGCAATATCGACCTCACCCATATAAATGTCACATTCAAGTCCGAAATATGCCGCCGCAGTTGCCAAGGCTACACCGTGCTGACCTGCGCCTGTTTCTGCAATGAGCTTCTTTTTGCCCATATATTTTGCCAGAAGTCCTTCACCCATACAGTGGTTGAGCTTATGCGCACCCGTGTGGTTAAGGTCCTCACGCTTCAAATATATCTGGCAGTTACCGATCTTGTTTGAAAGTCTTTCACAGTGGTAAACGGGTGTGGGTCTGCCCTGAAATTCCTTACGGATACGGCGAAGCTCATTAATGAACTTTGCACTGTGGCAGATAGCCTGATATGCGTCGCCTATTTCCTTGAACGCAGGCTCAAGCTCAGGCTGAACGTACGCACCGCCGTAGCGTCCGAAGCGTCCGTCCTTTGTGGGGAATTCTTTTGAATATGTTACAAAATCCTTGTATGTCTTCTTTTCCATCGTTTTTTCTCCTGTATATTTTAGTGTAGTTATCTCTTTTGGGTTAATTCACGGCGCTCACGCCATCGCTTTGAAAATATGAACATTTTGCACCTCAAAATAAAAAATTCCTGTCCTACTCATAGGACAAGAATAAAATTCCTGCGGTGCCACCTAAATTAACGGTTATCCGTTCACTTTGCCGTACACAACAATGTACGCATTCCGATAACGGTGAATCTCCG
>JAZRTS010000141.1:0-1955 GCA_045652135.1 Eubacteriales bacterium
GAAGTTGGAGAAGATAAACGGAAATTCGGGTTTTATTACGGGGAATGCAAACAGGAAATTATAAAATCCGATGAATGCCATCTGCGGTGAAAATTCAGATCTTGTAAAATCGTTTATCGTTAAGGAATACTGTATTCCGAAGTCTAAAAACGAATCAAACCGTACGTAGTTGTATATCATCTGCGCACCGCCGATGACGGCAAAAGGGATAAGCGATGCGCAAAGATAGCCGATCTTCGGCTGTTTTTCCTTGACGATGCGTATGAAATGAACGGCAAGGAACGCCACCGCCGCAACGCACCAGACGGCTGTCGTCGGACGGCACAAGACCGCAAGTGAAAAGAATACCGAGGAAAAGCAAAGCTTTATTTTTGATATTTTTTCTGTGAAAATTCCGCTTGACACAAGGAAATACGCGCCGAGGGTGACGAACATAAAGCCCGAATTCTGCGCTATTTCGTAGAAATTCGGTGTCATAAAGCAGAACCAAACACCTGAGGAAACGATAAGCGTCAGAAGCGCGGAAACGTAAACACCGAGCGTTATGTCGGAAAAGAACCTTTCACACAGCTTTTTGAAGAATAAAGCAAGGAAAACAAGTCCGACAGCACCGAAGATGAACACCGCCCAAGCGGAGGAAAAATACGCTCCGGTTAAAAGATGAAACGGCAAGAAAAGCAGTACAACAGGGGCAATTCCGTAGTAGGAGTAGTATTTACCCTCATACATAACGTGGTCCCAGGCGGAGTTTACACCAGACTCCTTACGCTCGCTCCAGTCATAGGGGTTTTCAAGCTCAAGAAGCTCACGTTCCACCTCACGGTCAAGCGTTATTTTGCCCGAAGCAAACGCGTCAACAAGCTCCTTTGTTATCTGGTTTCCGCCCTCTTGCGCTATTGACTGCGTGATGTTTGCGGTAAGCGCAAAGGCTGTGATAACACAGATGATGCACACCGCCGCTGTTATGGAGCGCACGCTGAGAGGACACTGCGCAAGCTTTTCTTTCGCCACTCCGCTTTTCAGCAGGAAATACGCAAGATATACGGTCAAAACTATCAGCCCCACACGCAAAAACGAGAAGCTTACGGGGATATCCTCGTTAAGAGTTATGCCGTTTTCGTTAAAAGACACCGTGCCGTCAAACTTTGAAAATTTTATTTTCAGATTGCCGACTTCTCCCGAAAACTGACAGTTTATATATTTCGTTCGGTCCACTCCCTTTGTGAATGTACCCGTCACAAGGCCTGTACGCAGGGTGTAGGAGGAGTTTGTTTCGTCGGTAAAGTCAATCGTATAATTGACCGTGTCCCCACCCGTGTAAAGCACGTCGACGAATATCGTGCCGACCTTTTTGCCGATGTTTTTAAATTCAATGTACGGCGTGGGTGATGTGCTTACGTATTTTCCGTCCTTGTATTCAAAGCCCGAAAGCGCCGCATTTTCAAGCGAAAGTGTGGTTTTTTCATATTCACCGTTCAATTTGAACGATGTGAAATTGAAAATAAACAATTCCGCAAGAAGTGTTAAAATAAGCACCGCAAGCATAAAAAATGCAGGCGTTTTTATATATTTTTTCATACCGTAATTTTAAATTTCCTCCGTGTAAAAGCAGTCCTTTTTCCAAAAGATCGGATTTTCGCAAATGTATTTGTATATCCGTTCGTAATCCTTTTTGTCACGTATGATGTGGTCATGATATGAGCGATGCCAGATGTCGGTGCGCCCGTAACATTTATGGATTTCCTTTGATGCATTCATTTTTATATACCCGATTATTTGCGGTATGCCCGATCTGTGTTGTAGGGGCGATTCACGAATCGCCCGCAGATCATTCTCGTTTTTAATGTGAACAATAAGATGAATGTGATTCGGCATAACGACATAATTTTTTATTTCCGCATCGAATCTTTCGGGAATGTTATTTATGATTTCATCAACGATTTTGCCATATTCCG
>JAZRTS010000142.1:0-22975 GCA_045652135.1 Eubacteriales bacterium
TGTGAGCTTGATTTTTTTCTTCATTTCGTTCTCCTTAAATAGTTTGTTTTTTTTCTTGTCAATAATCGTTTGCGACGGTGGGATGTCGAGGACGTCATCCCCTACACACGTGGTAGGATTAAAAACAAAAAGTGTGCACAACCGAAGTTATGCACACCGAAAAATGCAAACCCCGATTGTTGTCACACAAACTTATCGGAGCAGAGATATTCATACTCAAAGATAGTGGAGTTTGCATTTTTGCCAAAATCCATGTATCTTTAAGTATGCCTAAAAAAGGGTATAGTATTCCCAAGCAAAAATACCCCTGCTACCAATTATTCAGTTTGTGTGACACGCACATTATAGTACATTTTAAAGCTTTTGTCAAGAAAAAATGAAAAACCTTCCGATATTCCATATACCGAAAGGTTTTTTATGCCGGGCATAAGTCTCCCTCGCAGTTGCCAAGCAACTACACACAAGGGAGGCCATTCTTATATATTATTAAGTTCTAAAAAATATTTAAAATATGCCATATATTCACGGACATAGGATGATATTGTATTAAGTTCAAATTCGCTTTTTGATGCCATCATATCAAGCGTTACGTTTTGTGCTTTTGCCATAAGCGTTATGCGCTTTACGTGGTAATCGCTTGATACACCCAAAACGGTTTTTCCGTTTTCTATCATATCAAATGAGAAAACGATATTTTCCCACGTGTTTTTGGCCTGATCTTCAAGTATGATGCGCTCACCCGATATACCGCGCTGCATAAGATATTCTGCCATAACGTCGGCTTCGGACAAAATTTCACGTTCTCCGATGCCGCCCGAAACTATAATTTTTGCATCGCTATGTTCATTTAAATAAGGTATTACGGCGTTCAATCTGTTTTCGCCGTACCGTGACAGCTCACCGTTTTTTACACCGCCTCCGAAAATGAGGACGTAGTCGTAAGGCTCGTCTGTACTGTAATTTACTCCCGACGTTACCCAAATGGCAAAAATCGTGTAGCTTATAACGTATACACCCGTGCCGCATATGTAAACGGTTTTGAGCGTTTTTATCAGCCGTTTGTATTTTTCCGGAATCTTTTTTTCAAAAAGAAAAAGCAGAAGAATCGGTATTAGCGTCAAAAGAATAATGCCGACCGCAACGAGAGCGTTCCACGTTTTGCCGCCGTTTGACACGGTGCAAAAAAGATAAACTGAATAGTTTATAAGAGTAAATACGGCGAAAAATACCATTATTATATTTATAGTGCGTTCTTTTGTTATTTTCATTGTGTTACACCTCGTTTATATAATAAATGCAAATAGAGTGTAATTAATTCGCTTTTTATAAAGAATGTATAAACTTTTTGCCTACCCACTCATAATATGCGTTTTTTCGCATATACCCTGTGGTAATATAAGATAGCCAAAGGAGGATGTGTATGAAGTTTTTGCAGAGGTTTGATTTTAAAAAGAACGACGAAAAAGAAAAACTTAAAAACGAATGGGACAAGCTCAACAAGCAGAAAAAACAACTTAAAAGTGCAGAGGATGCGTGCAGGGTACATCTGATAAACCCCGACAGAATATGCCCGAATCCGTCACAGCCGAGGACAGTTTTTTCAGATTCCTCTATAATGAGCCTTGCCGACAGCATAAAAAGGCACGGCATCATTCAGCCTATATCTATCCGTCGTGTTTCCGATGAGGACACGCCGTTCGGCGGTCTTTACGAGGTGATTGCAGGTGAAAGACGGCTTCGTGCGGCAAAGCTTCTGAATATGGAATACGTGCCGTGCGTGATACTTGACGTTGACAAGGAAACCTCGGCAAAGCTTGCGCTTGTGGAAAATTTACAGCGTGAGGGACTTAATATGTTTGAGGAAGCCTCTGCCATTTTATCTCTTGCCGAAAAATATTCCTTGAAGCAGGAGGAGATTGCCGCACTTCTTTCCGTCAGCCAATCATACGTGGCGAATAAGATAAGACTTTTGCGCTTGACCGAGCCCGAACGTGAGCTGATAGTGAAAAACGATTTGTCAGAACGCCACGCACGAAGTCTTATAAAGATACACGATCCCGTTTTAAGGCTTAAAACATTAGGATATATCATCGAACATTCGCTTAACGTGCGCGAAAGTGAGGAATACATAAAAAAGATACTTACCCCGAGCGCTCCCGTACACAAGCCCATAAGAAAAATGATAATCAGAGATATAAGAATATTTTTAAATTCGCTTGACCGTGCCGTAAGTACCGTCAAGGAAGCAGGTATTCCCATTGAGCAGTCGAGAGTTGAAACGGATGATTCCATCGAGCTTACCATAAAAATACCGAGATAACTAACCTCATTCATAAAACGGTTGACAAATTTTGTTTTTTGACTTATAATGTAGAAAGAAAAGTATTTTGCGAGGTATCGGATGAATAACTACAAATATAAGACAAAAGGCACGTGTTCTTCAATTATAGAAACAGAGCTTGACGGCGATACTATCGTGTCCGTAAAGTTTTACGGCGGATGCGACGGAAACCTTAAAGGAATATCGAAGCTTGTTGTCGGTATGAAGGCGCAGGACGTCATAGGTCTTCTTGAGGGAACAAAGTGCGGATTTAAAAACACGTCTTGCCCCGATCAGCTTGCAAAAGCTTTGAAACAAGCGTTGAATAAAGAATGAGAGGGCTTTGAAATGGGATATATGGAAAATTATAACCGTTGGCTTACCTCTGACAAGACGGATGAAGCCACAAAAGCGGAGCTTATTGCAATAAAGGATAATGACGAGGAAATAAAGCTTCGTTTCTATCAGTCGCTTCAGTTTGGCACGGCAGGACTCAGGGGAACTATGAATGCCGGCACAAATGCGATGAATGTATACACGGTAACGCAGGCGACACAGGCTATTGCCACCCTTATAAAGGAAGAAGGCAAGGAAGCTATGGAAAGAGGAGTTGCAATTGCTTGCGACTCAAGAAATAACTCAGAGCTGTTTTCTAAATGCGCCGCAGAGGTGCTTGCTGCAAACGGCATCAAGGTGTTTATTTTTGAATCTCTCCGCCCGACACCCGTGCTTTCGTTTGCTATCCGCCATTTGAACTGTATTGCGGGTATCAACATCACGGCATCGCACAACCCGAAGGAATATAACGGATATAAGGCATATTGGGAGGATGGCGCACAGCTTCCGCCCGAGCATGCACAGAAGGTATCCGACATAATTGCAGTTACGGACATTTTTGACGGTGTTCTTTCCATTCCGTTTGACGACGGAATCAAAAACGGTCTTATAGAAATTATCGGCGAAGAAGTCGATGCGGCGTATCTTGAAAATGTGTATGCGCAGGCGATAGATACAGAAATGATAAAGGAAATGGCAGACGACATCAAGATCGTTTACACTCCCTTGCACGGCGCGGGCTATAAGCTCGTTCCGAGAGTTATCGATATGCTCGGATTTAAAAATCTCTATATGGTAGGGGAGCAGAGCGAGCCTGACGGAAACTTCCCCACAACTCCTTTCCCGAACCCCGAATTCAAGGATGTTTTCAACCCCGGTATAAAGCTTGCAAAGGAGATAGGCTCAGACCTTATTATAGCAACTGACCCCGATGCAGACCGTGTCGGTATCGCTGTAAGAGTGGGCGACGATTTCGTTACTATGACGGGTAATCAGGTCGGTGCAATACTTCTTGAATACATTATTACGGCACTTAAAAACACAGGCAAGATGCCGAACGGCGCGTATGCTGTCAAGAGCTTTGTTTCAACGGAGCTTGTATCAAAAATTGCCGCTGTGAACGGTGTTAAGCTTTACAATGTTTTCACGGGCTTCAAGTACATCGGCGAGGTCATCAAGCGTGAGGAAAAGCCGGGTGAGGCGGAATTCCTGCTCGGATTTGAGGAAAGCTACGGATATTTGCGTGGCACTTATGCACGTGACAAGGATGCTGTTGTCGGCACGATGCTCATTTGCGAGGTTGCGGCATATTACAAGAAGCGCGGAATGACGCTTTACGATGCAATGCAGGAAATATACAACAAATACGGCTTCTACCGTGACGGCGTTGACAATATAACGATGAAGGGCCTTGACGGTATCGACCGTATGAAGCGCATAATGAAAAAGCTTCGTGAAGAACCGCCGAAGGAATTGGCAGGTATTGCTGTTGATACTGTAATCGACTACAATATTCCGTGTGAATACAATCTGAAAACGGGCGAAAAGACAATGCTCGACACAGGTACGACAAACACCGTTTATTTCAAATGCGGCGACGACGTTGTTGTTATCCGTCCTTCGGGTACAGAGCCTAAAATCAAGCTCTACTACCTTGTAAGCGAGGTAACGGCAGAGGGCGCAGACGCAAAGGTCGCAAAATTCAAGGAAGCAGGCCTTGCGATAATCGACAGTATAAAATAATACCATTCATTCTTTGATTTTTGGTGTGTGGGCTAATTGAAAGTAAAAATAGAGTTGATAATATGTCAACTCTATTTTTTATGTAAACCTTGTGTTACGGCTGCTGCGCCCCGCCACCCCCCGCAGTTGACGAAGTCAACGGATTGGCGATGGGCGCAGATATTTCCTACGGAAATATTTTTTATACGGAAAATTATGAATTAAAACGAAAAAAACAGACGGGTTAACCGTCTGTTTTTAAGTTAAGGAAATTTATTGCGTTATTATATAAAATATCTTCTCTTTGCTTTTCGGAAAGCTTTATTTTGAAGAAAAGCTCAAGCTCGTCGCGTGGACACATAACGGGGTAGTCCGTGCCGAACATTACCTTTTCAGCCCCGAATTTGCCGATAAGATATTCCGCCTTTTCGGGCGACATTGCCCAGAGGGCAGAAGATGTATCATACCACACGTTTTCGTGGCCGCTTAAATATTCAACACCTTCTTCAGATGTCATATAACCGCCGAGATGCGCGGCAACGACCTGAAGACGGGGGAATTCATCAAGTATCTTGCGAAGCTTCTTCGGCTTTGAAAATTGATACTGCGGGCGGTTGTCGCCTATGTGGAAGTATATCGGGAATTTACCCTCTGCTTCCTCGTAAAGCGGATAAAGCCTTTTGTCATCAACGTCAATGCCCTGTATATCGGGGTGTATTTTGATACCTTTAAGACCGAGTGACAGAGCGTAGTCAATTTCGCTCTTCATATCCTCGCAATCCTGGTGAAGTCCGCCGAAGGCAACTGTATTGAAGCCGTCATTTATTGCTTGCTTACACGTGCTTGCAAGAAACTCATTCACACGGCGCACCTGATGCGCATTCGTTGCCACGGAAAAGACGAGAAATCCCGAAATGTTATAGTTTTTATCGTGCGCTGTCATATCGGAATAACAGCCCTTGCCCTGCGGCACAAAATCGTAGAAATTGCCCAGAGCCGTTACTGCCCTTTCCGAAATTGCATCGGGATAAATATGCGTGTGAATATCGAAAATTTTATACATATCCTATCCTTTGGTTCAGCCTACAAATTCGTGATAAATCGCTGACATAGCCTTTTCAAAGTCTGATTCCTCGATACCGAGAATTATGTTAAGTTCATCAGAGCCCTGGTCTATCATCTTTACGTTTATGTCAGCCTTTGCAATGGCAGAAAACAGCTTTGCGGCGGTACCCTTTGCCTTGACCATGGCACGGCCGACAACGGCGATAAGTGCAATACCGTCCTGAATGTATATGCTGTCAGGTCTTACTGCGTGTCTTATATCAACTATGAGAGATTCTCTTATGGTTGCAATATCCTCTGTTTTGAGCATTATTGTCATTGTGTCGATACCTGACGGCAGATGCTCAAAGGATATGTTTCTTTCTTCAAGCTCAGAAAGTATCTTTCTTGTAAAGCCTACCTCACCGTTCATCATATCCTTTTCAATGTGAATCGCGGAGAAGCCTTTTTTACCTGCGATACCCGTGATTATCGTCTTTGTATCGTACTTGTCGCTCGTCGATACGATCATCGTGCCGGGATCCTCGGGGATATTCGTGTTTTTGATGTTTATCGGAATACCTGCGATCTGAACGGGGAATATTGCATCCTCGTGAAGAACCGTTGCACCCATATATGAAAGCTCACGAAGCTCTCTGTATGTTATCGTTTCAATAACCTTGGGGTTGTCAACAACTCTGGGGTCAGCCATAAGGAAGCCTGAAACGTCTGTCCAGTTTTCGTAAAGCTCTGCATTTGCCGCGCGTGCAAGGATAGAGCCTGTTATATCAGAGCCGCCTCTTGAAAATGTCTTGATCGTTCCGTTGGGCATTGAGCCGTAAAAGCCGGGAACGACAGCATACGGGTGTCGCTTCAGTCTTTCAGCTAAAACCGTGTTTGTGCGTTCAGCATCGAACGTTCCGTCCTGCTTGAAGAAAATCACCTCTGCGGCATCGATGAAATCATATCCCATATATTTTGCCAAAAGCATCGAGTTGAGGTATTCGCCTCTTGATGCGGCATAATCTCTGCCTGCCATGCCGTAAAGAGCGTTTCTGATGCGGCTGAATTCCGCTTCCATTGATATCTCGATACCGAGACCGTCTGCAATCTCCTGGTATCTTCCCGTGATCTCCTCGAAAAGCGTGTCGATGTTGTCGCCTGCAGCAACTCTGTCGTAGATAAGGTAGAACATATCCGTTATCTTGAAGTCGCCCTTGAAACGCTTTCCGGGGGCAGATGCCACAACATAACGTCTGTTTTCGTCACTCTTGATTATATCCGCAACCTTGCGGAACTGCTCGGCGCTTGCCAATGATGAGCCGCCGAATTTTACAACTTTTAATCCCATAACAGTATCCTTTCGTATATAACTCGGCTTATTTTCTGCCGAATAATTTTTTGAATATTGAGCCCTTTTCGGGTTCTGTGTTTAATATATCTCTGAATTTCAAGTACATTGCGTTTTCGTCACCGAATACATCCTCACCGCACGCCTTGAGCATTTCCATATTCTTTGCGTTGAGTTTCGTTACTTGAGCGCCTGCGGAACGTTTGCCTGTCTCTGAACATTCCGTGATGACGAAACGTAAAAATTCACAAAGTATTTTGTAGTCTCCGTCACTTTTTCCGGATTTGATGTAGGGCTTTATAAGCTCTTTTATGTAAAGTTCTTCCGTTTCTGTGTTAAATTCAAAATATGAATAAACAGTGCAAAGATCTTCGTATCCGGGGAGGAATGACGCAAGATTGGGAATTATCCAATCCATATAATCGTCATGCTCCTTTTCGTCAAGCGCGTTCAGCGGAACTTTGCCGGATGACGTATATTTGTCAAGCGTGGGGACTATTTTGTCAAAATCACGTTTGTTTTCGATTCCGTCAAGCTGCTTTGCAAAACACAGACAGAGAAGTTTGCCGCTTAAAGGCTTTCCGCATACGTTTTGCACGTAATCGGCGATGACCTGCATAAGCTCCGTTTCCTTTTTATCGGGTTCGACGGGAACGGTTTTTGCAAGATTATTACATATCTCGTCACTGTATTTTATGCAGACGCGGTGTTTTGAGGCAACGCGCAAAACGTATTCTTCCGTTTTTTCAACGTCATCGGGGAAATTTTCACGGGCTGTTTCTGTTAATAATTCAAGAGCAGAAACAAGGTATTTTGATGCATATTCTTCAGATGATGAGAAATATTTTTTATCGTGCTCATCAAATGCAGCTACGGCTTCAGAATGATCTCTGAATGCGGAAAGTTTTGTTCTGAATATTTCGTACGTAAGCTCATCGTGGTCAGACGTGACGAGAAAATCGTATATTTCCGACGTGCGGGCTGACTTTGAAGCAAGCGAAATAAGGGTATCCTTTGCAAGTGATATCTGTTTTTCGTTTTCACCGAGTGATTCCTCAATCACAAGATAGGATGCGCAAAGCACGAGCGGATCATATGACGTTTCGTTAAGCATGTATACCGAACAGCTTTCGCATTGTGAAGAAGCCGCTTTTACGTATTCCGCAATAAACGAACCCGATTCTGAGCCGGTCGTTATATCATCACAGGTAAAGCCCTTTATCTTGAGATATTCTTTAAACATTGCGGACACAAGACGTGCTTTATAATCAGGTGCGTTCGCCGAAAGCGTGTTTATTATGTGTTTTCTGTATCTGTCAGACAGCAGTCTTTCGGCAAGAGATATACCTACGCTCTCTGCACATACGGTTGCTTTTTCATAATAGGAGTTGAGCTTTTCGGCACCGTTATCCTTCATACATATGACTGCGAGGGAAACGCGGCAGATGAATTCACGAAGCTCTGTTTTCAGCTTGTAAGAAAGAATTTCGTGTTTTCCGCATATAAAGAGCAGTATTGCGGCAATATACGCCTCATCATATTCGCATACGGCGCTTCCTGATGAAAGGCACGATTCGGCAATCTGTATAAATGCGGAGTCAAAACCGAAGTTGCTTGCCGCGTGTGCAGCTGTGGCAAACTCACGGTACGATACGTTTGCAATACCGCGGCGTATAACGCTATACGCGGCATACGCGTTTGTAAGCTGTGCTTCAGATATCGTGTAAAATGAACTTGCAATGAAATCGTGAAACGCTTCGATATCTCCGTACGAATGTGTCATAGCATCCGCAAGAAAATCGAAAACGGGATCTGATGTGGGAAAATCAGGAAGATCCATGTGTATCATATCGAAAAGACAGAACGAGTTTTCCTGAATATATTCCGCAACGCTTTCGTTTATATCGTCTGCACATATTCCGCAAAGTCTGTAGAACGGTGAAGTGTCGTAAGGCAATACCGACGTCGTGAAACTGAGCTTCACTGCAATGTGACGCGGAAGTGAGTAGGATACAGCGCCTATCCACAATGGAATATTTTCATCTGTATCGCATATAACGATGGGCTTTTCCTTGTCGTCAGCCTTTAAAACCGCATAAAGAAGTTTTTTGTAGGCTTCAACTCTGCCCTGTGTTCCGAGAAAGTTCATTACTCTGTTGACGGACACCGTCTGCGAGGGGAAGAATTCCGTTTCGTCTATGTAATCCGTTCCGCTGTCAAACGTAACGCTGTCCTGTGTAACGTTGCTTATGAAGGAAGCGGAGGCGATGTATTCGCAGGGAAGTGTTTCGCACTCCTTACAAATAACGGTGTGAGTTATGCTGTTGTTCGTGTTTACGCCCTCAGATGTATATACGTCGTTTTTAGGCGTTCTTTTTGTGAATACCGCTGTCTTGCCCCTGTATTCATAAGAATAAACGTCTCGCTTTATACGGCCGGGCGCACACGTGTATTCTTTGAAATCAACGTGAGGAAAATTGCGGCTTTTGCTTAAAATGCCGTATCCCGCCACTCCGTCAAAGCCGCTTTGCTTTACGGTTGAAATCATATGCTCAAATTTCATAAAGAACCCCTTTCAAGCGATGAATTTGAATATATATATTTTCAGACAAAATATTATACATCAATATATGAAAAAAATCAACACTTTTTTGCAAACAAAACGAAACGATGTGTGTATCGATATTTAAATTAAATTTACATCTAACGGTTTTCTTTGTATTTTTATAATGTTATAATATGGAATGATTTTTCCGCGGTATGCGTTTTTATAAAATAAGTTAGAAATGAGGTGCTGTATTATGCCCGAACAGAATACGAGTGCAGGCAGAGGAAAGTTTATCGTACTTGAAGGACTTGACGGCGCAGGCAAGACCACGCATTTAAGATTGCTTGCAAAGGCTCTTGAAGATAAAGGCAGACGCGTTTACGTTACTTGTGAGCCTACAAGCACGGTAACAGGCGGACTTATAAGAGAAGCTTTAAGCGGTGCTACCCCCAGATGTACGGAGGAGCTTGCCGCATTGTTCCTTGCTGACAGAATAAATCACAACACAAACCCGATAAATGGTATAAAGCAGTTTATTGAAAGAGGAATTGACGTTATCTCTGACAGATATTATTATTCGTCGTTTGCGTATCAGGGACTTGATTCGGATATTGACTGGCTTCTTAACTGTAATCTTAATTGCCCTGCAATTATGAAACCCGATCTGTGCTTGTTCCTTGATCTTGACCCGAAGATATGTGCTGAAAGGATAAGCACGACAAGACTTACAAAGGATATATTCGAAACAGAGGAAACGATAAGAAAGATAAGAAAAAGATTTTCCGAGGTTTTTGAAAAAATAGCGGATACGGAAAATATCGCAGTTGTCAATGCCGAAGGCACGTGCGATGAGGTTGCCGAAAAGGTACTCAAGGAAGTAAATAAAATATTTTAACGATAGAAAGTGAATTTGAAAAATGGATAAGAAAATTTTGCTTGTAATTATGGACGGCGTAGGATTTTCAAAGACGGGTGTTGGTGATGCTGTAACGCTTGCAAACACTCCCACGCTTGATAAGCTGCTTGCTGAAAAGCCCACGGCGCGTCTTAAGGCCCACGGTGAGGCTGTAGGTCTTCCCTCGGATGATGATATGGGTAACAGCGAAGTAGGACACAATGCTCTGGGCTGCGGTCAGATATATTCTCAGGGCGCAAAGCTTGTAAACGAATCTATTGAAAGCGGTAAGATATTCGGAAGCAGTGCATGGGCTGAGGTGCTTGCAGGATGCAAGGACAGCGGAAGCCTTCACTTTATAGGTCTTCTTTCAGACGGTAACGTTCACTCAAACATTTCCCACCTTATCGCTATGATAACACGTGCAAAGGCTGACGGAGTGAAGAGTGTAAAGGTACACGCTCTGCTTGACGGACGTGACGTTCCCGCAACATCTGCCCTGACTTATGTTGACATGCTTGAGGAAGCTATGGCAAAGCTCAACGACGGTGATTTCAATGCTGAAATTGCATCGGGCGGCGGCCGTATGAAGGTAACAATGGACAGATACCGTGCTGATTGGGATATGGTTAAAAACGGCTGGGAAACACACGTTCACGGTAACGCAAGAGGATTTGCAAGCGCAACTGAGGCAATTAACACGTTCAGAAGCGAAAACAACGGTATGATAGACCAGGACCTCCCCGCATTCGTTATCGAAAGAAACGGCGAGGCTGTAGGCAAGATGCAGGACGGCGACGGTGTTATCCTCTTCAACTTCAGAGGTGACCGTGCTATTGAAATGTCAATGGCATTTGACGATGAAGAATTCCCTTATTTTGACAGAGGTGTCCGCCCCAATGTCAACTTTGCAGGTATGCTTGAATATGACGGAGATTTGAAGATACCCAAGAGATATCTTGTAAGTCCCCCCGAAATAAAGAACACACTTTCTGAGCTTCTCGTTGCAAACGGCATCAGACAGTATGCAGTTTCCGAAACACAGAAATACGGACACGTAACGTACTTCTGGAACGGAAACAAGAGTGAAAAGTTCAGTGAGGAGCTTGAAACATTCACGGAAATTCCTTCTGATAAGGTTTCCTTTGACGAACGTCCCTGGATGAAGTGTGCTGAAGTTACAGATGACGTTATTGCCGCTATCAAGAGTGGTAAGTATGACTTCATCCGTTGCAATTTCCCCAACGGCGATATGGTAGGCCACACGGGAAATATGGATGCTGGTATCGTATCTATGGGCGCGCTTGACCTTTGCCTTACAAGACTTTTGAAGGTTTGTGAGGAAAACGGTGTTACAATGCTCGTTACTGCTGACCACGGAAATGCCGATGAAATGTTTGAAAAGAACAAGAAGGGTGCGCTTCAGGTAAGAACAGCCCATTCTCTCAACCCCGTTCCGTTTATTGCCGCCGTAGGCGCTGACGGTTACGAGATCGCAGAGGGTGAGTTTGGACTTGCAAATGTTGCTCCCACAGTCGCAACACTTTTCGGTCTCGATGTTCCCGCACAGTGGGAAAAGCCGATAATGGTCAAAAAATAATTTTGTCTGATATATGCGCCGCTTGCCCTGAAAAGGGGGGCGGCGCTTTGGGATTTTACAATGAAAAATAAATATAAAATACTGTTTCCGCTTTTTTTGGAAACGTTTAAATTAAGCGCATTTACAATAGGCGGCGGTTACGTTATAGTGCCGCTTATGAAAAAGAAATTCGTTGAAAAGCTGAATTGGATATCCGAGGAGGAAATGCTTGATTTTGTGTCAATGGCACAGTCCTGCCCCGGTGCTATGGCGGTAAACGCATCGCTTTTCGTCGGATATAAAATGGCTGGATTTTTAGGACAGATAGCGGCGCTTTTAGGTACAATACTGCCTCCGCTTCTTATCCTCGGTGTTATCTCTTTAGCTTACACGGCATTTGCTGAAAATCCCGTTGTAAAGGCGGTGCTTCTCGGTATGTCGGCAGGTGTCGCGGCGGTGATGCTTGATGTTGTTGTCACAATGGTTGGTAAATTCGTTAAAAATAAAGATGTTATCTCCCTGATACTTGCCGCTTGCGCATTTGTTGCCGTTGCGCTTTTTGACGTCAATATAATATTCGTTCTGGCTGTTGCGTGCATACTCGGGCTTATTATAAGCTCAAGAAAGAAGAGGGCAGGAAAATGATGCTTTTAGAGCTTTTCTGGACGTTCTTTCAGGTGGGTATTCTCAGCTTCGGCGGCGGCTATGCCGCGCTTCCTATCATCTGCGAAAAGGTGACAAGCGAAAATACATGGCTTACGGTTGCACAGTTCACAGATGTTGTTACGATTTCGCAAATGACGCCCGGCCCTATCGGTATAAATGCCGCAACATTTGTCGGTATGCGCTTATACGGTATACTCGGTGCTGTGTGCGCAACGCTCGGCTTTGTTGCGCCTGCCTGTATCATCGTTACAATACTTGCAATTATCTATAAAAAATACAGAAAATCAGATGTTATGGGCGGTGTTTTAACAGGACTGCGCCCTGCATCCGTCGGTCTTATTGCATCAGCGGCGCTGTCTATTATCACCACTGCATTTTTCGGTGCGGAGCTGTTTGACATCAATATTAAAAACACAGATATAATAGCTGTCGGTGTCAGCATCGTGGCATATATTCTTATGAAAAAGGTCAAAAAGCTGTCTTCTCCCATATCGATAATAATTCTGTCGGGTATCGTCGGTGGCAGCTTGTATCTTATATTCGGCGGTGTTTGATGAAATTAACTTATATAAGTGAAAATACATCGGTTTGTGATGTGAAATACGGCGAAAGTATCGCCGATGCGCTTTTGAGGCTCGGTGTTTCACACGATGCTCCGTGCGGCGGAAACGGCAAGTGCGGCAAGTGCCGTGTTTTATGCGAAGGTGAGATGTCACCGCCTGATAATGAGGAAAAAAATCTTCTCGGTGCGCTTATAAATGACGGATACAGACTTGCTTGCGAAGCCGTGATCCAAGGTGATGTAACGGTTTACGGCAAGACAGATGATATTTGTGCCGTACAGAATTCCGACATTGTTATCCCCGACGGTGTTGTATGCATTGACCTTGGAACAACGTACATAACAGCGGCAAAAAAATGTGACGGAGTCACACGTTTTTATACCTTTAAAAATCCGCAAAGCGCATACGGCGCAGATGTTATTTCAAGAATTTCTTCGTGCGAAGATAATCTTCACAAAATGTCCGAATGTGTGAAAAAAAGGCTTTGCGATGTTGTTCCCGACTTTGAAAAATCGAGGAAAATAATCTCCGCAAATACGGTAATGCAGCTTATTTATGCCGGAAAAAGCCCCGTATCTCTCGGATATTATCCATATGAAAGCCCTGATCTTTTCGGATACAGTATCGGTTGTGACACGTATATGCCGTGCATCGGCGGTTTTGTCGGAGGTGACGTTGTATCGGGACTTTTTTATGCCGTGAAAACCGGTAAAATAACCGAAAAAACTGCGCTTTATATCGACATCGGAACTAACGGAGAAACAGTTCTTATACATAACGGACAGATGATATCGTGCGCTATGGCGGCAGGTCCGTGCTTTGAGGGCGCAGGGCTTGAATGTGGAATGAGGGCGCAAAAAGGCGCTGTATCAGCGGTTAAAGAAGAAAACGGAGAAGTTAACGTATCAGTAATAGGTGACACGAAAGCTATAGGTATATGCGGATCCGGTATAGTCAGTATAATTTCTTATTTGCTGAAGACGGGAGAGCTTTCGCCGTCGGGATTTCTCGAAAAAGAAAAAGTGTTTATAACCGATGACGTGTACGTAACACGTAAGGACATACGTTCCGTTCAAGGCGCAAAGGCGGCAATAGGCGCAGGCGTTTCGGTTTTGTGCAAGCGTATGGGTGTTACAAAGAACGATATCGAAGCTGTGTATATTGCGGGTACATTCGGTGAATATCTTGATAAAGAAGCCGCTAAAAGTATAGGACTTTTGCCAAATACCGTTTGCAAGACGCTCGGCAACTGTTCACTTTTCGGTGCTTGTCTTTGCGCCACAAATGATTCCGTTTTTGGCGAAATATGCGATCTTGCAAAGAAAATAGAGCATATTGAGCTTTCTGATGTACCGGAATTTTCCGATGAGTACATAAACGCATCCTTTTTTGAATGATAATAATTTACACAAACTTTTCATAAAAGTTATATACAAGAAGATTTTTATATAATATAATAATAAAAATATGCTGTATGAAAACGGAGGTATTGCGATGAACGCGGACAAGAAGACAAAATTCGGCTATCTGCCGTATATATATATCGCGGTCTGCACCGTTTTGTTTATATTCGGCTTCTCGGCGCTCGTTCACATATACGGTGTTTCGGGATGGTATATAACGGTCGTATCTACTGCTTTATACGTTATACTGACGCTTATTGGCGGTATTGCCGTGAAACGGTTTTGCGATTCAAAATCGGCGCGTGACGGTGCTGACGTAAGCGGTGATGTTTTCCGCACGTTCATATCGAAATATCACGAAGCTGTTGCTGTCATAAACGATGAATCGAGAATAGATTGGGCAAACCGCGCTTTCGTCTCAAAATTCTGCCCCGCTACTGATGTTGTCGGAAAAAAATTGAGCGAGATAGCAGAACCTTTAAAGCTCGCAGATATTTATTCCGCAGGCAGAGACGGTATATACGTTGTCATCGATGACTCTAATTACAATGTTCATTGCTTTAAAACGCTTGCTGACGGACAGACAAAGTATGTTGTTACGTTTGACTCCTCGGATGAGCTTAATGCAATGCGCGCCGACTATGAGGATCAACGTACCGTCATCGCTTATATTATTCTTGACAATCTTGATGCGTCAGTCGTATCGCTTCATGACGTAACGCGAATGGTATCGGCGCGTGCACAGGAGATAATGTACGAATGGGCTGCCGAGTATGGCGCGTTTATACGCGAATACGAAAGTGACAAATATATTGCGGTGCTTGATGGCAGGAGTTATTCTGCGCTCATCAAGGACGGTTTTAAGTTACTTGATAAGATAAGAAGCATAAAGATTCCCGAAAGTGATATAACTGTTACGGCATCGGGCGGTGTTTCCGATATTGCCGGAACTATGGAGGAAAAAGCACAGGCGGCGTCATCTGCACTTGAAACGGCGCTTCAGCGCGGCGGAGACCAGATTGTTGTCAAGACGGACGAAAAGGTGCTTTACTTCGGCGGAAACACGAAATCGGCTGTAAATGCTTCAAGAGTACGCGCAAGAATGTATGCGCTTATGCTTGAAAAAATGATAAAGGATGCCGATAATGTGCTTGTAATGGCGCACCGCGCAATAGATTATGACGGATTTGGTGCGTGCGTCGGTATTGCAAAGATAGCTATGCATCTCGGCGCAAGGGTTAATGTTGTCGTAAATCTTCCGAAAAGCGCAGATGATAGCGCAATGAATGATAAAAACCTGCGTGTGTGTCTGGAGGAGATAGGAAAGCTTCCCGAATACGCAAATATATTTGTTAACAAGACCGAAGCGCAGGATCTTGTATCCACTTCGACACTCGTAATTGTAACGGATGTAAACAATCCCGCGCTGTTTGAAGCCCCCGCGCTTCCCGATTGCACGGAGAACCTTGTGTTTATAGACCACCACAGAAAAGCTCCCGAAAACAAATACGAAGCGAAGCTGATGTATATTTCTCCCGCGGCTTCTTCAGCGAGTGAAATGGTTGCCGAAATACTCGAAGAACTTTTACCGCAGGGTATTATGCAGAAGCCTGAGGCGAATTTGATGCTCGCAGGTATCACACTTGATACCAAACAGTTTTCACGTTCTTGCAGTGTAAGAACATACGGCGCGGCGCAGTATTTAAGACGGCAGGGCGCAGATCAGGGCGACGTTGCTAAATTCTTCGAAATGAATCAGGAAGAATTCAGTGCGGAGCTTAAATTCAGACGTGATACAAAGCTTTACAAAGGAATGTTTGCAATAGCCGTTAAAAAGGGCGAATCGGTGTTCGATGATAAAATAACGGCGGCAAAGGTCGCGGACGGTCTTCTTGACATTACGGGCATCAACGCATCATTTGCGCTTTGTAAAATAAACGGTGCAGTTAATATTTCTGCGCGAAGCACGGGCAAGATAAACGTTTCTAAAATGATGGAAAAGTTCGGAGGCGGCGGTCACTTTGACAGTGCGGGCGCACAGCTCGGTGATGAAAATCTTGAAAATGCCGTAACGAGGCTCAAGGCGGTGCTTGATGAGTATCTTGCCGAAAATAAAGAAACGGAATAAAGAGCATAATATATAGATATTCCAAAACAGAAAGGAAAACAAAAATGAAAGTTATTTTGCTTAAAAACGTACCCGGTCAGGGAAAAGAAGGCGAAGTTATAAACGTATCCGACGGATATGCAAGAAATTTTTTGTTCCCCAGAAAGCTTGCCGCAGAAGCAGGCGCACAGGTCATGAACGATCTTAAAAATAAGGAAGCCGCAAGACTTCACAAAATAGAAGTTGAAAAGGCAGCGGCTCGCGAATGTGCCGAAAAGCTTTCGCAGATAACCGTTAAAATATTTGCAAAGGCAGGTGCTGACGGCAGATTTTACGGTTCGGTAACGACTAAGGATATTTCCGAAGCTCTTGAAAAACAGTACGGTATTTCCGTTGATAAACGCAAAATGCAGCTTCCCGAATCCATAAAATCTTTCGGAACGTATCATGTTGAATGTAAGCTTTATACCGAAATTTCCGGTAAACTTACGGTGGTTGTAGCCGAACAAAAATAAGGTGGAGAAAAATGGCAGAACAGATAACGAGGAGATTGCCGTTTTCCGTTGAGGCGGAGCAGGCGGTCTTGGGCTCGGTGCTTATTGATCCCGAGGTGTTCAAGGAGATCGTTACCGTTATAAAGGGCGACGATTTCTATATGTCGGATCACGGGGAAATATTCAATGCAATGCAGGAGATATTTCTTCAGCAGGATAAGCCGATCGACGTTATAACGTTGCTTGATATGCTTGTCAAGCGCGGTGTTTATACGGAAAAGGACGGAACGCAGTATATACGTAATCTCGTGCAGATAGTTCCGTCGGCATCAAATGCCAAGGACTACGCGCAGATAGTCAAGAATAAAAGTCTTCTGCGCCGTCTTATTTCGGCAACGGACGAGATTGCCGAGGCGGCTTATGCAGAATCCGAAAAGGTGGAAAACATCCTTGATATGGCGGAACAGAAGATATTTGAAATATCTGATGTTAACGAGAGCAAGGGTTTTACGCATATCAAAGACGCGCTTGTTCGCACGTACGACAGATTGAATCAGCTCCAGACGAACAGAGCAGAAGCACTCGGAACACCTACGCAGTTTGAGGGGCTTGACAACGTTCTTGTCGGTCTCGGTAAGGGTGACCTGGTGCTCGTTGGTGCACGTCCGGGTATGGGTAAGACGAGCTTTGCACTGAATATAGCGACAAATGTTGCAATAAAAACAAATAAGACGGTTTGCATTTTCTCTCTTGAAATGCCTGATGAACAGCTTGTGTCAAGAATGCTCTCAAGCGAGGCGCTTGTAAACAGTTACAGTCTGCGTTCAGGTACACTCACGGAAGAAGATTGGACAAAAATATCTACAGCGGCATCAAAACTGTCGCAGACAAATATTTACATTGACGATACTAACAATATCACCGTTACGGGAATGAAGGCAAAGCTCCGCAGAATGAAAAATCTCGGACTTGTTGTTATCGATTACCTGCAGCTCATGCAGAGCGATAAGCACACGGACAACCGTGTGCTTGAGATAGGCGATATCTCCCGTGGCCTTAAAATAATGGCGAAGGAGCTTGCGGTGCCGGTTATTTGTTGCGCACAGCTTTCCCGTGCCTCGGAGTCGAGAAATGATAAAACACCTATGCTTTCTGACCTTCGTGACTCGGGTGCTATCGAGCAGGACGCCGATATAGTTATGTTCCTTTACCGTCCGGAATACTATAAAGAGGAAGCCGAAAAAACGAACCTTGCGCAGGTAGTTATTGCAAAGAACCGTCACGGTTCTACGGGTAAGGTCGATATGATCTGGAACGGCGAGTATACGAAGTTTTCGAGTATTGAGGACAGATACGGAGAAGAACCGTGAGTCTGACAGCGCTTGCCAAAAAACAGCTTGAAAATTCCGGTACATTCGATGAATGTATAATTGTAGGTTTTTCAGGCGGTTCGGATTCAATGGCACTTTTATACACGCTTGTTGAGTGCGTAGGTGCCGAAAAGCTTTGCGCCGTTCATGTCAATCACGGTATAAGAGGCGATGAAGCCGACAGAGATGAAAGATTTTGCGCATCTGTGTGTGAAAGGCTCGGCGTTGAGCTCAAGGTCGTTCGTCTTGATATTCCGTCACTTGCCGAAAATGACAAAACAGGACTTGAGGAATGTGCAAGAAAATACCGTTACCGCGCTTTTTTCGATACTGCGAAAGAAAAAAATATCAGAACTATCGCAACGGCTCACAATGCGCGCGACAACGTTGAGGCTGTTTTGTTCAACCTTTGCAGAGGTTCGGGAATAAAGGGCGTCGCGGGTATACCTGCGTGCAGACGCGAGGGCGAATTTTTGATAATACGTCCAATTATCAAAGCGGATAAAACGGATATTTTGGATTATCTTGCGAAAAATAATTTAAGCTATGTAAACGATACGTCGAATGACAGTAACGATTACACAAGGAATTATATAAGACACGAAATATTACCGCATCTTTCACATATTAATTCAAATTTTGTTGAAAATATATCAAATTGCAGTGATATATTATCAAGTACAGATGATTATATATCCTGCAAGGCTGATGAGATTGCAGACAGTCTTCCAAGCCGAAACGAAGTGGGGAAGGAAGCGTTTTTGAGTCTGCACGAATCACTTCGCGCAAAGGTCATACAAAGACTTTCCGATGTTTCTCCGTCATACAGAATGACAGAGTTGATAACGGAATTTATTAAAAACGGCTCAAATGGGCAAAGTATGGATGTGTCAGCTGACACGGTGCTGTATCATAACGGCAAAAGTGTCAGATTTTCACACCGGATAAACACGGGTGAATACAGATATGAGCTTCGTGAGGGAGAAAATAAATTTCCCGACCTTGGCTTCACTTTGTATCTTTTTTATGACGACAGGTACAAAAAGGAAAATATTTACAAAACATTAAAACCTACAGTAATCAATCGTGGTAAACTTAATGGAAATCTTTTTATAAGAAACAGAAGAGAAGGAGATAAGTACAAATACGGTGGTATGACGCACACCCCGAAAAAGATGCTTGCATCTAAGAAGATACCGACACAGATGCGGAAAAATTATCCCATTGTTTGTGACGGTGACGTACTTGTGTGTATGCCCGCATTTCCGCCCTGCGACGGATATGACGGACGGGAAAGCGAAAATAAGGCTGTTATTTTGTACAAAAGTGATTTGTGATGAAACGTTTTAGCGAAGATATTGAAAGCATACTTGTTTCAGAAGAAGAGATCGATGATATAATCGAGAAGACTGCACGTCAGATAGATGAGGACTATAAGGACAAAAATTTGTTGCTCCTTTGTATTCTTAAGGGTTCGGTAATGTTCTTCGGAGATCTTCTCAAAAAGATAACAGTTCCTGCCGAAATCGATTTTATGAGGGTATCTTCTTATTCTGGTACGGAATCGTCAGGTACTGTAAGAATTTTGCTTGACGTTGATCACGGCAAGCTCAAGGACTGCGATGTACTTGTGGTGGAGGATATTATTGACAGCGGAAGAACGCTTACATATCTTTGCGAGTACCTTAGATTCAAGGGCGCAAAGAGTGTACGTACCTGCACGCTTCTTGATAAGCCGGACCGCCGTGTGACGGATTTTGTGCCTGATTATACGGGTGTTATGATCCCCGATGAATTTGTTGTGGGATACGGACTTGACTTTGATGAAAAATACAGGACTTTGCCGTATATCGGTATTTTGAAGCCCGAAGTTTACAAAAAATAATTTTTTGGAGAAAATATGAAATTTAATAGCAAGGTATTTATTTTCTATGCGATATTGATAGTGGGACTTTTTGTTGTTGTTTCTTCGGTTCTCAACAATATCGGAGGCGGACAGAAGATCGACAGCTACAGTGAAGTTGTCGCCATGTTCAAGAATAAGGATGTCAAGGCTTTTAAAATAGATGAAGCCAATCTGCTCACTATTCAGGCGCGAGATGACAAGATGTACACGTATTCCTTGCGTGATATATCGATATTTTACACTGATCTTGCGGAAACTATAGAAGAACAGCGCGCAGAGGGCACTATTGAAAAATATGAATATGAGCCGCCCACAACGTGGCCGTGGTGGGTATCGTTTGTACCGTATCTTATTCTTATAGTTATTATGGTAAGCCTTTGGATATACTTTACCAACCAGATGACAGGTAAGGGCGGTAAGATGAATTCCTTCAGCAAGGCAAAGATAAAGTTCGGTGACGATGAAAAGAAAAGAGTATATTTTACGGATGTTGCAGGCGCAGACGAAGAAAAAGAAGAGCTTCGTGAAGTTGTCGAATACCTCAAGGATCCTGCTAAATATACAAAGCTTGGCGCAAGAATACCGAGAGGTGTTCTGCTTGTAGGCCCTCCCGGAACGGGTAAAACGCTCCTCGCTAAGGCAGTTGCAGGCGAAGCGGGAGTTCCTTTCTATTCCATATCGGGCTCAGACTTCGTTGAAATGTATGTCGGTGTCGGTGCTTCCCGTGTAAGAGATCTTTTTGAAACGGCAAGAAAGCATCCCGCAAGTATAATATTTATCGACGAAATAGATGCAGTCGGACGTCACAGAGGCGCAGGTCTCGGCGGCGGACACGACGAAAGAGAGCAGACGCTCAACCAGCTGCTTGTTGAAATGGACGGCTTCGGCACACACGAGGGGGTTATCGTTATGGCGGCAACAAACCGCCCCGACATTCTCGACCCCGCATTGCTCCGTCCAGGCAGATTTGACAGACAGATAACAGTTCACTATCCCGATATAAAGGGTAGGGAAGACATACTCAAGGTGCACGCAAGAAGCAAGCCCTTATCTCCCGATGTTGACCTTTCTCAGGTTGCGAAAACAACTGTCGGCTTTACGGGCGCTGACCTTGCAAATCTCCTTAACGAAGCGGCACTTCTTGCCGCAAGAAAAGGAAAAGCGGTCATTTGTATGCCCGATATCGAAGAAGCTGTTATGAAGCTTATCGTCGGTACTCCCAAGCGCAACAAAAAGCGTAAAGAAAGCGACATAAAGGTTGCCGCATATCACGAGGCAGGTCACGCTATCTCACGTTACTTTATGGATAAGATAGACCCTGTAACGCAGATATCCATAATTCCTACGGCTATGACGGGCGGTTATACACTTTCCGTTCCGCAGGAAGACAGAATGGTTGTAACAAGAGGTGAAATGCAGCAGGAGATCGTTACACTCCTCGGCGGACGTGTTGCCGAAATGATAATATTTAACGATCTTTCAACGGGAGCATCAAACGATATTCAGCGTGCTACGCAAACAGCGACGGAAATGGTTACAAAGTACGGTATGAGCGATCTTTTGGGCTCTGTTGTTTACGGCTCAGCTCACGGTAACGATGAAGTATTTTTGGGACGTGATTTCTCAAATACAAAGACGTATTCAGATAAAACCGCCGCTGATATTGATGCGGAGATCCGCCGTATAGTCGATGAAGCGTATAATAAGTGTATGGAAATACTCAACGCAAATATTGAAAAGCTTCACTTTATTTCCGAGTATCTCATAAAAAATGAGGTTATGGATGCAGATCAGTTCCGTGCTGTTATGGAAGGACAGCCCTCGTTTGAGGAGCTTGACGAAATGGTTGCCGAAAAGCGCCGCCGTGACGAGGAAGAAGACCGTATGCGCCGTGAAGCGGAAGAATTGGCACTTAAAAAGGACGAGGAAAACCGTCTGAAACGTGAAGAAGAAGAAAATCAAAAGCGATAATCTTCTGAAGTAATTATGAATAAAAAGTAGTGCGGTTTTTTGTGTAAACTGCACTACTTTTTTGCGTTTATTCAATATGCATAAAAAACGTTAAACACAAAACGATATTTTTTCATCAATATTAACAAAAAATTATTACTTCTATATTACTTTATTGATAATAATACAGTAAAATTTAAACACAAACTTGTACGCTGTGACACATTAATACCTTTGATGCATCGTGTATGATATGTTTACGGCGAAGTGGTTTTTTCTTTTTTATTAATGCAAAGGAGTGTGCTTATGAAGAAAAATTTATTCAAAGCAGTGGTATTTTGTGTATTACTTGCCGTTTTACTGCCCTGTGTTTTTGCGGGAACGGAGATAGTGTCTTCGTTTTTTACAAAAAATGCGGCGCTGTCGATCTCAGATGCGGTTATCGACGGTCAGTATATAAAAAATATACCTATCGGAACAACCGCTGAGGAGCTTTTGGGAGAAATTTCAGGAAGCGATCATATCACTAAATTCCACGGATATGATATAGCGGAAGGATCGAGAGTCGGAACGGGCTACAAGCTTGTAATGAGCAACGGAACTGAATATACGTTGCTTGTTGAGGGCGACCTTGACGGTGACACGTACGTAACGGGTAAGGACCTTGTACGTGCCAAAAAGCATCTCAAAGCAGGGAATAACTTCTATTACGAATCTGTTC
>JAZRTS010000143.1:0-7639 GCA_045652135.1 Eubacteriales bacterium
GTATTCGTCACGATTTCAAACGGCTCACCCGTGCTTATCAACGAGCGTGTGGCTTTATCCGACCTCGACGGTGACGGCAAAACGACCGTCAACGATGCACTTATCGCCGCACACGAGGACGGTCAGTACGGATATGCGGAAAGCGCTTACGGTCTCGGCATCACAAAGCTTTGGGGTGTCGAAAACGAAAGCGGTTACGGATATTACGTAAACAACGCACCCTGTATGAGTCTTTCCGACGAAATAAAATCAGGCGACAGCGTATATGCCTACGTATATACTGACATGGTAACGTTTTCCGATACGTTTTGTTATTTCGACAAATCAAGCGTTTCAGCCGTTTCGGGAGGTAGTGTAACGCTCACACTTACAAAAGCAGGCTACGATGCAAATTGGAATTTCACCACGTCCCCTCTTGCGGACGCAGTGATAACGTTGAACGGCGAAAACACGCAGTACAAAACCGATGCAAACGGAAAAGTAACCGTAAAATTCGACAAAGTCGGTAATTTTACGATAAGCGCGGTTTGTGACGGTATGGTACTCGTTCCCCCTGTTTGCACGGCTGATGTCACAAGTGTTCCCGAAACATCCGACGTATTTGCCTTATGTGCTTTTGCGTTTCTTTTGTCCGCAGTAATTTTAAAGAAAAAAATATGCGTAAAATAATTTCGATTTTTATAACAGCCTGTCTGTTATCCCTCTGTGTCCTCGGCGGTGTTATCACCGAGGACACAAAAGATTTAAAGACGATCCAAGAGTTTGCAGACACGTATATGTGCGAAAACGCAGGTGTTTTATCCGAATGGTTTGCTTTGGCATTATCGGATTCGGGGTGCGACTTTTCAAAATACATTTCATCACTTGATAACTACGTTGCCCAAAGCAGCCCGTCGGGTGTAACATCTTTAAAATACGCTTTGGTATACCGTTCTTTAGGTGTTGACAACTCGTACGTACAAAAAACAGTTCAGGGTATTACGGATAACGGCGGTGTGATGTATGTTGTTTTTGCTTTGCATCTGCTCAATAACGGGCTTGAATGTGACGGTGTGACAAAGGATTCGCTTTCAGAAAAGCTTATCGGTATGCAAAACGACGACGGCGGATGGTCGGTCATAAAAGGAAATTCAGACGTTGATGCCACAGCAATGGCACTTCAAGCGCTTGCCTGTGATAAAAGCAAGCACACGGAAGCAATAGAAAAAGCCGTGGAATTCCTTTCAAATGCACAAACTGACGCAGGTGCTTTCAAAAGCTACGGCGTTGAAAACTCAGAAAGCACAGCGCAGGTCATAATCGCACTTTCCGATCTCGGCATTGACTGTAAAAACGACGAAAGATTCATTAAAAACAAAAACAGCGCATTTGATGCGCTTAAAGCCTTCAAAAAGCAAGGCGGTTATTCTCACACAGCGGATGGCGATGTGTCTGACCTTGCCACATCTCAAGTTCTCTGCGCATTCACAGCGTATGATAACTTTCAAAACGAACGTTCTCCGTTTTATATATTTGATAAAAAAGCCGATGTTATTCCCTCTGATACCTTACCCATAACAAATGCGCCCGAGAGCGATGAGGACGCAGGGGACGACGATGTCATAGTGCAAAAAAGCGAAGCATCACCATCTTGGCGGATAATTTTCATTTGCGCCATAGCATTTATATTTATCATTGTTTGCGTTTTGCTTGCAATACTTAAAAAAGCAACAGCGCAAAACATTATAATTACGGCAGTAGTATGTATCATTGCCGTAACAGCTTCATTTTTCATCAATTTAAAAACGCCCGACGATTATTATACTGAAGATGCGCAAACAGAGCAAGTCACAGGAAGCGTAACATTCGGAATAAATGCCGAAAGTATTGGTAAGGGCAAAATAATTTCCGATGTAAAAATTCCGATATATGACACTGACACAGCTTATGACGTGCTGATACGTGCGGCGAAAAAATATGAGCTTGTAATAGGTGCCGACGGTACAGGAAGCTTCGCTTACATAAAAAGTATAAACGGAATTTCAGAGCTTCAGCACGGTGAGCTTTCAGGCTGGACATATACCGTCAACGGAAAACAGCCGTCCGTCGGATGCGGCGCATACGCACTTCAAGACGGCGACAGTATAGAATTTATATATACGAAAGAAATGAAATTTGAATAATTAATTTATATTTTCACCGTAAATACCGTGATAAATCCGAAGGAGGATTTACCACATATCGAATTGCCGCACAGCGGCAATATATCGAGCTTGAACGCAGTGAAAGTATATCGAGTAAACGAGGTTGTCATATCGACAAAAAACAAAAGCAAGAATAAAAGGTTCTCATCCTTTTACTCTCGCTTTTTTTGTTTTGTACAATACAGCGTGCAAAATCTTACGTTATAAATTATTCATCGCATACGCATAAAACGACACAACGCTGTCAGAGGATCCGTTGACGAGTCTTTTATAAACCTTATCAATGGGAGTTGATCTCCAACCGTCATCGCAAACAAGCAAGGGAATTCTCGAGGTGTCTTCTTTTCCCCAGCGGTATCCTTTTTGAGCGAAACCGTTTTTCAAAATCGTTTCACCCAAATAAGAGCCGAATATCAATGACATACTCCATATCTGGTTATCGGTGGGCTTGCTTACGGAAATATCCTTGGAATAATAATCCAATATTTCCTCAAGTGACTCAATGCTTTCTGCCGAATAATCAAATTGTTTATTAAACTCTCTTGCATAGGCAACAGCGGTATTGCTTAAACCTTTGATTTCGTTTATAAACGCATCATCTTCACTGTTCTTTTTGTTTTTTTTGAATATACTGAACAATCCCATAGAAAATCTCCTGTCATTTTGTGTTATTCGAAAATGCTTTTTCTTCCTTTTCGCTTACGAATCTTCCGAGAATGCCGCCCGCTATCACCATAACGACAAATCCGAAGATGTTGTTAAGAAGCACCAGCGCATACTGTTCGGCAAAGTAAAGATAATGCGAAAATTCCTCAGGAGCGCCTGCCGACACTATCTCAAAATAAGTTGACACGCTTCGTACGATAATATCGCACACAAGGCTCACCGAGAAAAAATGAAGAGCAAGCTTCAGATTTGCACCCGTTTTACCGAATGCCCTTTTGAAAAAGCCCGCTTTTTCTCCGTTACAAGGCGCAAGCCACACAGCATCAGTCTCTTTCTTCATTTTCTTGACAGTAATGTGCGTGTAGATAAGAAGCACCGCATTTTTCGAGAGCATAAATACAGACATTATAATCATCGAAAGAAGCGCAAAAAAGCTTCCCTCGTCTGCAATATCAAATAAGACGTACCCGTTTTCAATGCACGTGCATATATAATCGACAAGGTACAAAAACAGAACACCGCCCATAAGGCACGCTATTCTGCCGACGCTTTTTCTCAATGTGTAGTAATAAATCGACAAGACAACCGCCGCATACGAAAAATATACGGCGCACGCTGAAATAAGCGGAATAAAATATGACAAAAATATATCAAGCCATTTAAGCGTATAGTCACCGCTTACATAAAGACCGTGCAAAAGCGACACGGCACCGTCGTTTAAAAAGGGAACGATAAAAGCAAAAAAAACGAGCGACAGCGTAAGAAGCTTTGAAAACTCGTACTCCTTACGCGCCGCCTCTTTATCGTGTAGTATAAAAGGTTTACGTTTTTTTAATGCCATTGATTACATCTCTATTGTGTTAAGCAAGTCTCTGAGTCTCTTAAGCTCATCAGCGGAAAGAGTGATACCCTTGCCCATCTTTTCGTGAGCATCGTCCCATGAACGGATATCGTATTTAGCTTCGTTACCGTTCCAGCTGACAAGGTTAAGTTCCTTTGCCCAACCGCCCTTTTCATCAGAAATACAACCAAATTCCTTCTGTATCTCGAATTTAAGCTCTGCCATAGCTGAATCCTCCTTTATTTTTTAAAATAAAATATATGCATGTAGCCATAATAACGCAAGATAATTAAATTAATGTTAATGCAGGGTAACTTTTTAATATTATTTATAAATAATTATAAAATATTTTACTATATTTAATTTTCGACACCAAATTAATTGACAAACGGAGCGTTGTGTGATAAAATTATAAGATACAAAGAACACGAAAGGAGAGCCTATGTACGACGAAAACGACGACTTCTGGGATATTGAGCGTATAATGCCGCCGAATGTCACCACGGTATTTGACAGCGTTGACACAAACGGAGTTGATATATCCTTCGGATGCGGTACTGCTGACACGGGAACACCGATCCCCGAAAGACGGAAGCAAGCGAAAGCCATCATTGAAAGCTTCGAAAAAAAGACGTCAAGACTTCTCTTTTCATATAAACCGGATATACCTTTATTTGACGAAGTCAGCATATTTGCATGGCCGACAAAATATCCGTTTTACGAAAAATTTGTAAGCGACGGGGAAAAATATTACCGCGCGACGTATACCGACTGCACGTATATCCCATTTTTCTCATATATGCCGCAGTACAATCAGTTAACAATCGGACAGCTTCGTTACTACCTTAAATGGCGGTCGGGACTCAGGCACGGTCACTTTTTAAAAACGGATTTCAGCTATATACTTTTATTTATTTACGAGCTTTTAAACCTTGAAAACGTATCGACACCCGAAAAAAGGCTCACGGCGCTGTGTACGGTGTGGCTCGCTTACAGAAGTGTATTTCCGAAACTTGACAATCTCCTTTCCGAATGGGTATGCGATTTCTGCCTTTTCCATCAGCTTCCTCCGCCGATTGAAAAGCTTGCTCCCATCTTGCAGTATGCGACAGCCGCATCAACGCTTAAGGAATTTTACTGTCCCGATCTTAATGAATCACTTGAGAAATTCATTTTGTCATCGTCTGCTTACAGGTACGAACGCTCAGCGTATTATCAAAGAAACAAAGATTTGTTTAATGCTCACGTTATTTCTGCCGCGGCATACGCATTATCAAAAGCCGATGATGCGCAGAAAAACGAAAATGCACCCAAGAAAACGAAAATGAGCCGTGATATTTACAGCGGAGCACTTTGTGTCAGCGAAGTCAAATGCAGAATAGACGTAACGTATTACAGTGTCAGTCGGGAAACGAAATATAAATCACAACTTTCACAGCTCGTAAAATACTGTGAAAACGGTGTGCGTGCGCACCTTGGAATAAAAAGCAGGCTGTCGTCATCGGGGCTTGATGACGAGCTTAAAAAATACGCCGATGAATATTTTGAAAATAATCTTCCGCCGTCTGAAACCTCCGCAGAAAAACGAAAAAAAGACGAGGATAAAAGATACGCCTTATATGAAACCGACACATCGGAATTCACGACAGACGATGCACTGGAAATTGAAGAACGCTCATGGAGTATAACACGTGAGCTTGTACCCGATTGGGAAGAAGAAACAGCACCGGAAGTGAAAGAGGAAACTGTTACCGACACGGAGCTTTCACCGTATGCACTTTTCATTTCACATCTTTCACCGCTTCAGCTTGATATTTTGAAGCTTATATGTGACGGCAATATTACCGAGGCTGAAAAAGTGTGCCGTAAAAGCGGTGCAATACTGTCGGGAATAACAGACGAAATAAACGATATTTCAGCATCCGATACAGATGATATAATCATCGAGGACGAAAAAATCATCGAGGATTACAGAGAAATGCTTGAAATCGCTCTGAAAGAAAGGGGAAACTGAATGGATGAGATAAAGATACCGAAAAGAATACTGACATCTCTTATGAACTCCATCTCCGCAGGCGTTGTGCCGAGAACGGGTGCGCCGTTCATCGCCATAGGCCGAGAAGATGAAATAACGACCTTTGCATCCGATCTTGAAAACGTTGCCGACGGCGGCGCGGGTATGCGCTTTATCATCGGTAAATACGGTTCGGGTAAAAGCTTTTTGATACAGCTTATGAGAGGCTATGCCCTCGAAAAGGGCTTTATTACAGCCGATGCCGACTTATCCCCCGAAAGACGTCTGTGCGGCACAAAAGGCGCGGGCCGTGCGACATTCAAGGAAATAATGAAAAATCTTGCATCAAAGTCAAGTCCCGACGGTGGTGCGCTTAACGGAATAATCACAAAATGGTTTTCAAATTTACAGTACGAAGCAACCTGTGAGGGGCTTTCCCCCGACACCGAGGAATTCAGTCGTGCGGTAACCCGGAAGGTGGTATCTGCCCTGCGTGTACTTCAGGAGCAGGTCGGCGGATTTGACTTTGCCCGTGTGCTTATGAAGTATTACAGAGCACAGCATGAGGGCGAAGAGGAGATGTGCGCACTCTGTCTGAAATGGCTCAGGGGCGAATACACGACCAAAACGGAAGCGAAAAACTACTTGTCCGTCGGAAGCATCATAGACGATGAAAACTGGTACGATTTCATCAAGCTTTACGCTGTTTTCTTCCGTCTGATAGGCTACAAGGGCTTCGTGGTATTCATCGATGAATGTGTGAACCTTTACAAGATATCAAACAGAATATCCCGTGAAAATAACTACGAAAAAATACTTTCGATGTTCAATGACACGCTTCAGTGCAAAGCCGAGGGCTTGGAGCTTATACTCGGCGGAACACCGCAATTTCTTGAGGATTCAAGACGCGGTATATACAGCTATGAGGCGCTTCGCAGCCGTTTGTTTGACGGCAGATTTGAAAACACGGAATATAAAAACCTCATAGGCCCCGTAATTCGCTTAAAGCGTTTATCGGATGCCGAATTATTTGCGCTTATCGCAAGAATAACACGTCTTCACGGACAGCTTTACGGAATTGAAGAACGCATAACAACAGACGAAATGCGTACGTTTTTAGAGCTTTGTTTAAAGCGTGCTGGTGCTGACGTTATGATAACACCCCGTGAGATAATACGTGATTACATCACGCTTTTGAACATTCTTATGCAAAATCCGACGGCAAACGCCGCATCTGTGCTTAAAACAAACGTTGTAACGCTCAACACGGAAAAGAAAGAAGAAACATCATCAAATACGGACTTCGATCCCGAAGATATTGAAATATAGGAGAATTAAAATGAGTGATATCAAAGACATAAATTTATACAAATCGGGTAATGACAAAATTGATTGGGTAGCGTCATATATGCCCGTGCTTAATCTTATCAAGGCTGATTTTGAGAAAAACAAGCCGTTTGCAGGCTTGCGCATTTCAATGTCGATACACCTTGAGGCAAAGACCGCATACCTTGCAAAAACACTCCGCGCAGGCGGTGCCGAGGTGTTCGTAACGGGCTGTAATCCCCTCTCAACACAAGACGATGTTGCCGCCGCACTTGCGCACGACGGATTTGAAGTAAACGCTATACACGGAATAGATATGGAAGGCTACGAAAGACACCTTGAAAAAACACTTTCGTTCTGCCCCCACCTCATCATTGACGACGGCGGTGACTTTATAAATCTGCTTCACGGCAAATGCAGAGATTACGGCAAAAACCTCATCGGCGGATGCGAGGAAACGACAACGGGTATCCACCGTCTGAAGTCACGCGAAGCACGCGGCGAGCTTGATTACGTTATGATAAACGTCAACGATGCCGACTGTAAGCACCTTTTTGACAACCGTTACGGCACAGGTCAATCAACGCTTGACGGAATAATGAACACGAC
>JAZRTS010000144.1:0-6053 GCA_045652135.1 Eubacteriales bacterium
AACAGCGGTAAGTACGAAAGCAGCGGTTACAATACCGTTCTCGGCCTTGCATCAGGCACAGGCTCCGATACATCGCTTACATATCTTGACAGAGTAAATCTTTCCTCGCATAACATAAGCGTTAAGCCCAACAGTATGGCCGTTCTCTGGTTTGTAACGTATGCTAACAGAAATCTTACAGTTGAAGACTTCAAAGCATACTGGACATCACAGGGCAGTGATATGACAGATGTTACTGTTGTTCCCGTTGCTATCCACGACGGCAGTGCCGACATATATGCAGCAACGAAGATCAACAGCGGATGCGGCGCAGGATTTTTGCCCGATAAAAAGGCGATCTCTGCATTCTCACTTATCAAAAATACAGCTATCAACACAAAACTTGACAACGGAACAGATCTTAGAAATCTTACAGCAAGCGCTGATGCTCCTCTTGCGTACAATTTGACAGCAGAGCTTCATAGCAGAGCTGACTCGATCGCCATTCATATCGTAGATCCGACAGAAGCGGAAACAGGTTCACGCAACTTCTACAACTACGTTGACTTTGAAGCGTATGCACACGCATCAACACAGGCACAGAAGGAGCCTATGCGCACATATACACACGTATATGCGGCAGTTCCGTATGCGGCGCAGGTTATGGGTTCATATACAACTGCAGGATATCCCACAACACTCAATCAGTATATCAACCTCAATTCCGCAGGTGAAACGAACGTTGTTACCATGGGTGTTGATAACGGTATCAAAAAGACCAATGGAAGTCCCGGTTTCAGAACTTGCGCTCAGTTTGCTTTTCTTGACGTAACGGGAACATCCGTTGATGCTTCGGGCAACGTAACGTTCACAGGTAAGTTTGAATACGATCAGTACAGTCAGATCGGATTTGTTATCACAACTGTTGATACGGCAACAGGTAAGACGGTTGCAAAAAAGACAGTAAACACAACAACTTTCAAGGCAATAGACGGCGGATATTCATATTCCGTTAAGGTAAGCGGTCTTCCCGTTAACGATGGAAGCGTTGCGCTTTCCGTAGTTCCTTACGCTATATATTCCGAAACAGGCACACGTATCAACGGTATCTCAAAAGAGTTCAGATGTCCTCTTGTTTCTGCTACTATCAGCGGAAAGAGCATTGAAGGACTCAAAGTAACTTATCTTGCAGGCGAAGTAAATGCTCCCGCAAATGATGTAACGGGTATCAAGGAGGCTGTTGAGCTTCTTGCAAACGATATCGAATACTACACAGGCGTTGAGGTTGAAACAGGCGTATACGATCCGAGAGCCGCATATCCTCAGATCGTTATCGCAACATCGGGTAACGGCGCAGGCGGTAATGCACTTGTTGCAAACAATAAGACAGTAGGCGCTAAACAGTACAGCATCATAAGCAAGACATCAGGCGAAATATATATCGTGGGCGGTAATGCGATCGCCGCTGAGTTTGCATCCCAGCAGCTTGTTCAGCTTCTTATAAACGCAACAGGCACAGTAGAGCTTACAAGCATCTGCGCAGATATTCCCAAAACACTTAACACAAAGAACGATCACCTCCCGCTTACAGACGGCGCTGAGTACAGATTTATGACACTCAATACGCTCTGGTATGACAGTTATCCCGATGAAAGCAGATACAATAGATTTGATGAATTCATCAACTACTATTCGCCTGATGTTATCGGCTTCCAGGAATTCTGTGTTGAAAATGCGAAGAGATTGATACCTTTGCTCGAAGCACAGGGCTATACCGTAATTCATCAGGAAGTATATACAGGGTCTTCTGACGGCAGCAACCGTGTTCCCCTTGCATACAAGACATCCAAATTCTCTTGCCTTGCAAAGGGTTGGAAGCAGTTGCCCGGAGGAGACAACAGATTCGGTGTAACTTGGGCAGTTCTCAAAAATAAGACAACATCAGAAACATTCGGTGTGACAACAACACACTTTTACAACGTAGGTGTGCTCGAGGATAAGGTCATCATCCGTCAGGATAACACAAAGATGGTGCTTTCTGTCACGAACGATATAATCAAGAAATACGGATGCGAAGTTATCAATATGGGTGACTACAATATGCGTTCGTTTGATGAGGCTTATCACCTTATGGTAGACAGCGGTGTTCTTGAGGACACAAGATTTACATCGTTCAGAGATGGCATGATGGCACGTTTGGCTCACTCCCTGAATTCAACAACGATTTTAGAGGGCTCACCTTCAAAAACGATTGACTTCTTCTTCGTAACATCTAAGGTAAATGTGCTCCGTACAAGATCAGTTATCAATATGACGACTGCAAGCACGACGGACCATAACCCCGTATACACGGATATTTCATTTGTTAAATAATATAAAACTTCTGAAAGCCGATGCGGATTTATTTCCGTATCGGCTTTTTTCTGTCATCTCAAAAAATCAATATGTACGAGGAAGTGTCTTCTTGAAAGCTTTTGATAAAAGGTGTGCTGTGAATGATTCTGTATACTTAATTTTATATCTATGCCTTGACTTATCTTTTTTGTTGTGATAAAATTAATGAAGAGAGTATTTATTTACTTTGTGTGTGCAGCAATAAACTGTACAGTATAAATAAAAGGAGGCAGCGGAAAATTTATGAAAAAAAGCTTACTTTTAAAAGCCTTGTCAACGCTTCTTGCGTTGTCGCTTGTGACGGCTTCTGTATGCGCGGCGCTTATTGATGCACCAAGCCCGACAAACGAAAAGGCGGCAACATCGCTTCAGATCGAAAACGGTATGATAGTGAACATCAAGGCAGGCACAAAAGCGTATTATATTATCGATGCGTTTGCCGATGATGTTTGCAGTGTAAAGGATCATGACGGTCAAGCCGTTAAGAGAAACGCAATCGTTTCAAGCGGCTATACGCTTGTGAATTCCACTACATCCCAAACACTTGAAATCATTGTTAACGGAGATGTAAACGGCGACGGAATTGTAAACGGCGTGGATATACTCCGTGCAAAGAGGCACATTGGCGGAAACAGCGTGCTGTCACGCTATGCGGAGGCCATTGACTTTAACCGTGACGGAAAATATACAACAGCGGACGTCGATTTGATGGTGGAGGCTGTTTTAGAAGGACCGTATGAAATGCCCGACACAGACGATCTTCCTTTGGAGGAGCTGGAGCCTGCCGATATCGGAAGTAACTTCTGGGGCAATATCAGAGGTGTCGGCTCGAACTATAACATTGCACTTTCGGGTGACACAGCGCTTATACGCTATCCCAATACAGGCTACAGACAGATATGGAGATTTATCCGCTTCTCTGACGGAAGCTATGAAATCACAAACCTTTATACAGGTAAATCCCTTGACTGTGATGCAGGCTCGGGTAAACCCGGAACGGCTGTAAATACATACGTTTCCAATAACAGTGATGCACAAAGATGGTATATATATGAGGTCAAAGGCAATCTTGTCTTTGTTCCCAAGTGCAGTACAACAAAATGCGCCCTTGAGGTAGTCGGCGGCGGTACGGCAAGCGGAACAAAGCTTCAGCTGGCAACATATTCAAAGACATCGACAGCACAGCAGTTTAAGGTCGTCAAGGTCAATAAGAGCAATATTGAAAAGAATCTTGCAATAAGTGAGATCTGCCAGACACCCGCAAACGGTGCGTATGAGTTTATGGAGGTCATAAACACATCCGAAAAAACTGTAAACCTTAATCAGTATTCTCTTTACAGATTCGGCTTTGCAAACAGCGGTAAGAACGAAAGTAACGGTTACAACATACTTCTCGGACTTGTGTCGGGTGTTGAAGTAAGCACAGATATCAAGTGTCTTGAAAGAGTAAATCTTTCATCTTACAATGTAAGTATGGCGCCTAATAAAATAGTGGTTCTCTGGTTTGTAACGTATGCTAACAGAAATCTTACGGTTGAAGACTTCAAAGCATACTGGACATCGCAGGGCAGTAATATGACAGATGTTACTGTTGTTCCCGTTGCTATCCATGACGGCAGTGCTGACATACACGCGGCAACAAAGATCAACAAGGGTTGCGGCGCAGGCTTCCTGCCTGACATGAAGGCTGGCGTTGCGTTTTCACTTGTCAAGAATTCGGCAGTAAATGTACGACTTGACAACGGAACGAACCTCGGTACTGTTACGGCAAGTGCAGACGCTCTTCTTGCACGTGAATTGACAGCTGAAATTCACAACAGAGCAGATTCCATCGCTTTGTATTTCGTAAGAGATACTGCTGAAACAGACACATCACGCAATTACTATAACTATGTTGATTATGAAACATATTCTTACGCTTCATCTCAGGCAATCAAAGAGCCGATGCGTACATACATAAACACATTTGCGGCATTCCCTTATTCTGCACAGGTTACCACATCCAATACATCGGCGGGTAATCCCAAACTTTACGAGTATATCAACCTTGATTCAACAGGCACAGCGCCCGGTGTTATAACATACGGTGTTGACGGCGGTAACAAAAAGACCGATATATCTCCCGGCACGAGATGGTGCGGACAGTTTTCAGGCCTTGACCTTACAGGCACATCAGTTGATGCTTCGGGTAATTTAACACTTACAGGTAAGTTCGAATACGATCAGTATAAAGAGCTTGGCTTCGTTATCACAACAGTAGCTACGGCAACGGGCAAGACGGTTGCCAAAAAAACTGTAAACACTACCGAATATAAGGCGGTAAGCGGCGGTTACTCATATTCAGTAACGGTAAGCGGTCTTCCGCTTAAAGACGGAAGCGTTGTACTTTCGGTAGTTCCTTATGCTATTTTCAATGCTCCGTCAAATGCGCGTGTCAACGGTACTGCAGAGGAGATAAGATGTCCTCTTGTTTCCGCAACCATCAACGGAAAGAGCATTGAAGGACTCAAGGTAACGTACCTTGCAAATGAAGTAAATGCTCCCGCAAACGATGTTACGGGCATCAAGGAAGCTGTAGAGCTTCTTGCAAACGATATTGAGTATTACACAGGTGTTGAGGTTGAAACGGGCGTATACGATCCGAGAGCCGCATATCCTCAGATCGTTATCGCAACATCAGGTAACGGCTCAGGCGGTAATGCTATCGTTGCAAACAACAAAACTATAGGTGCTAACCAATACGGCATGATCAATAAAACAGAGCGTGAGATATATGTCGTGGGCGGTACTACCATAGCCGCAGAATACGCATCACAGATAATTTCCAAGGCTTTGGCGAATGCAACAGGCAACGTTGAGCTTAAAGACCTCTGCTTTGATACACCCAAGACGCTCAACACAAAGAACGATCATCTTCCCTTGACAGACGGCGCAAATTACAGAATTATGACATTCAATATGCTGTGGTACGAAAGCCACAAAGACACAAGCAGATACAACAATATGGTTGAGTTTATCAACTATTACTCACCCGATGTTATCGGCTTCCAGGAATGCTGTCTTGAGAATATGAACAGATTTATGCCTATGCTCACAGCACAGGGTTACACGGTAATTCAGAAGGAAGTATTCACGGGTACTGAAAGCAACCGTGTTCCGGTGGCATATAAAACATCGAAATTCACTTGTATTGAAAAAGGCTGGAAGGAATTGCCGGGCGGAGATGAACGCTTTGGCGTAACATGGGCAGTTCTGAAGGATAAGACAACATCTCAGGTATTTGCGGTAACATCAACACACTTCTACAACGTAGGTGCGCTTGAGGATAAGGTCATTATCCGTCAGGAGAACACAAAGATGATATTGAATGTTACAAAGGATATCGTCAACAGATACGGCTGTGAAGTAGTCAATATGGGTGACTACAATATGCGTACGTATGATGATGCATATAAGATAATGGTCGATGACGGCATTGTTACCGAAACAAGATTCACAGCGTTGAGAAACGGAATAATGATTCGCGGCGGTCACGTTCTCAATTCTACGGTACCTGTAGGGGGCTCGCCTTCCAGAGTTATCGACTTCTTCTTCACAACATCCAAGGTGAACGTGCTCCGTTCAAGAACGATTATCAATATGACATCTGCAACCACATCGGACCACGCTCCCGTATATAC
>JAZRTS010000145.1:0-16800 GCA_045652135.1 Eubacteriales bacterium
GCTTTGGAAAAAATAAAAAAATCAAGGGTGCTGATATTCGGCATCGGCGGTGTCGGCTCATATACGGCTGAAGCGCTTGCGCGCGCAGGCGTGGGACACCTTACGCTTGTTGACGGTGATACGGTCGCCCCCTCCAACCTGAACCGCCAGCTTTATGCGCTTCACTCAACGCTCGGAATGTTAAAGGTCGAGGCGGCAAAAGCACGAATCATGGACATAAATCCTACAGCCGATGTTCTTCCTCTGCCCATTTTTTACAGCGCAGAAAACGAAGATTTCATCGATTTTTCCAATTACGATTACGTTGTCGATGCTATCGACACGGTTTCCTCAAAACTCCTTATAATCTGTCTGGCAAAATCGCTCGGTGTACCTGTGATAAGCAGTATGGGCACGGGAAACAAGCTCAACCCTGCCGAATTTGAAATAACCGACATATATAAAACGTCCGTCTGCCCTCTTGCAAGGGTTATGCGGCGTGAGCTTAAAGCGCGCAACATAAAATCTCTCAAAGTCCTTTACTCAAAAGAAGAACCGAAAAGCGTGTCGGGCGGAAGAACCCCTGCAAGCATTTCGTTTACCCCGTCCGTGGCAGGTCTTATAATCGCCTCTGAGGTGATAAAGGATATAATGAATTGACTTCAAAAATCACATTCAGCACCGCAGTATACAATTTCAACAAACTAACCCCGAGAGGTATACCAAAATGAAAAAAATCACCGCATTTTTATTATCCTGCATTTTAATGCTGTCCTTTGCTTCCTGTTCCGAATCGGAAAGTAAAACAAGCGAAAACAGCCAAACCGATAAAATAACCAATACATCTGCCGATACACCGAACGAGAATGTGAACACACCCGATAATACCGTCAATACCCCCGACAATACCGTCAACACCCCCGACGAGGACACAAAGGTATACGCAGAGGCACCGGGTACACGAGGTGAGCCTGACGAGGAGGTTTCCTTTGACGGTATTACATACGATCATAACACGGATGAAGTAACAGAAGTCGGCAATGCAGTAATAAACATAAACGATAAAGATGTCTCAGACACTTGTTACGTTTACATAAACAAAGAAGCAAAAACCGCTGAATTCGCCATAACAAGCATTATGAAAGAAATCGGCGCAACTGTCACATGGAATGACGAAAGAGCCATAATAAGCAAAGACAACCTCACATTGGTTTTGGATATTTCGCTTTCTGACTTCGGTCTGCCCCAAACCCCCGATTCATCGCACTATGTACGTAAGGTCATAAACGGCGAGATAGTTCTTGACCGTGAATCCGCAAACCCGTTCATCCGTGCGGCAGGCTACTCTCTGAAAATAAATTACAATTCGGGAATTATAAACATAGTTCCCCTTTCGTAAAAATACCAAGTCCGATATATTTAACTCGTTTTCACATCTTGCGCCTGCCCCGTCCCCCCTCGTGGCAAGGCGCAGATTTCTTTCAGAAATCTGTTTTGTGATTTTCGGCACTTAAAATATAAAAAAGAGGTACATCATGAAATATTGTCCCGAATGTCAAGCAAATGTTGAAGGCTTGCTTTACCGTTGCGACTGTTGCGGTGCATCGCTTGAGCAAGAAGAAAAACGCTTGTTTAAATGCGGCATCTTTGAGCTTCCCCAATGTCTCGGTCTTGACTCCGTAACAAGAGAGCTTATCAATGCTTTACAGCCTCAAAATACAGATGAATACAGTAATTTTTTGGAATGGATAGGTGTGTCGGTAATTTGCTATCCCGTATGGATGCTCGAAAACGGAAAAATCAGAAATAAGGTATATTATTCGCAAAAAAAGAAATATGTCGGTATAACAGTCATTGTGAATTTTGATGATTTTGTAAAAGCCGCCGAAGCCAATGATAAAGACAAAAAATACAGTTTAGTTGCAAACGCCCTGCTTTCGGGTATATATTCAATGCAAAAAAGACTTCAAAAAAGTAAATTGAATATCGACGTTATAGTGGCAAAAGCAGCTGAAATACTAAGCAAATACAATCATTAGCGTCAATGCAAGGCGTGGGCTTGCATTGCTTTGTTTTGTCTGAAAATCCTCAAAATAGACTCTTATAAAAAATCTGCTCCCTCGCCTGGCCCCACCCACAGGCGATAGTGAGCACACCGCTTTGCGGTGTAAAAGTATAGTGTGCGCTACAAAAAAGACAGAGATTTTCATTCTCTGTCTTTTCGTTTTGCAAAGTGCTGTCTATCCTTTTCGTCCGATTAAAAATTTTTACAGACAGCCGTTTAGCCCCAGAGTCTTACAACTCGTCTGTATGCTTCCTCGACTTGTTCCGTTGTGTACTGCGGATGGTCGGTAAGCATAGAATCTCTGTAGAGGGTGATAAACACGGTATTTGCGTTTGAGCCGACCTTCGTCATACGCTCACATATCTCACGCACCTTGTTATCGTGATCCTCATCTGCGCGCTTGTCGAGCAGCGCCCCCCTCATTTCGCCGAGAAGCTTTGAGTAAAAGCTGCCATACACGCTCTGAGCCGCCTCGGTATTCGTACCGACGAGCGAATCATACAAAACCTGCATTTCATCGGCATTTTTACACTCGGAAAGCTTCTTCAGCATATCGTTATACATAACGGCATTATACGCCGAATCGTTGCGTACCGTGCCGCCACCCGACGAAGACGAGGAAGAACCGGAATAAGCGTTTTTCTGAAGCTCATACTGCTTGCTTTTCCAGTAATTATCCTGCTCTGCCTGCTTTTTCTGAAGCTCAAGCTGTTCGTTCTTCAAAGCCATATCGGCAAGTTCAGTGTCCGCCTCAATCTGCGCCGTCGCTCTTTCGCTTTCAAGTTTAAGGATCTCCTCTTGCTTTTGTCTTGCAAGCTTTTCCTTTGCGGCTATCTGCTCTGAATTGAGCGCGCTTACATTATTTTCATAATTAAGCTCCTGCTTGAGCCTTGCATCAGCGCCGACACCGCTGTTGGCATATCCGCCCTCGTTCACGAAATAATCAAGGTACTTTTCCGCCTTGGCTCTGTTTCTCGACAAGTTATCCCTCGCCTTGGCGTATTCAGCCTCGTTTTCCGCAAGACTTCCCTCGTAATTCTGCTCCGTGAGTTTTTTGAGAGTATCGTAAACAGTATCGATATTCTCCTTTTTATTGCTGTTAAGCAATTTCGAAAGCATTTCATAGCTTTCGTAAGATTTCGTATCTCTGTTATAAGATGACAATTTATACCTCCTGTCTTACGTATCCGTATATAAGCACCGTGCCGCATCCGCCCGAAACGGGGCCCCAGCCGCCTCCGCCGTAGCCTTTGGGCCAGATGATGCTGTCATCTATCGCAGCGCCCTTGGCGCCCGTACCGTAGCCGAGGCTGTCACCTCCGCAGCCGTAAGCCGTACCGTCACCGGACACAGCGTCAGTCGAACCGATGCCACCGCCTCTTGCGCACGCTTTTCCGTCGTCAGCGCCTTCACCGCCCTGAGCGTATTCGTAAAAATCGACCTCGTCACCCGCATTCGTCATATACGTCGTTTCGCCGTCATTCGGAAAAAGCCCCGAACGAGGCGCGCCGCCGTTGCCGACGCACACAGTATACTTACCGAAAAGCTCAACGCCTACAAGCTGTGTTACAGCGCCGCCACCGCCGCCGTATTTTTCACTGCCGTTGTATCCTCCGCCTCCGCCGCCGACGAGTACAACGTCATATACACCTGTGAAAGAAGGAAATTCCTCCGTATCAAAAGTGTACATTCCGTTTGTCTTATACTGTTTTAACAGTCTTCTGCACGGAATATATCTGTACGCGCCGTCGCCTGCGGCGGTATTTGCAAGCTCGTCAAGTATCTGCGGAATAAGCGTGCCGTTAATATACTCTTTTATTTTTTTTGCTCCCTCGTCAAACTTGCTTTTCACCTCGTCCGCCGTATATTCCGGCGCCGTGGGACAAGTCGGCAAAGAAGCGATTATATCAAGATTTTCATTGAATGTTGATATTGCCAAATTTATATTCCTTTCATTTAACTTTATCTATGTAATTTATGCTGCACCAGGATTTGATCGCGCCGCCGCGCTCACCCGTTTTTCTGTTCACCCTTTCACCGAGGAGCACGCAAAGGTCTCCTCCGCGGTACACGGGCTTACCGAGCGAATCAGAATCCTTCATTACAGCATAATCGTAATTTTTAACCCACGGCGAAAACGGATTACCGCCCGGGAAATACGTTGTCGTTCCCTCTTTCAGTCGCACGATATCCCCCAACCGCACCGTTTGTTCATCGGTGCTCGGCATCCGTATTTTCTGACCGACAAGAATAAGATCGGGGTTTTCGATACCGTTATATTCGGCAATCTCCGTTACGGAAATACCGTAGCGTGAAGCTATCTTCGACAGAGTATCACCCTTTTGTACGGTGTAAACCGAATCGTCATTTTCCGTATTTTCACCCGCCTCAAGAGAAAAATATTCAGCGATGACCTCAGCTTCCGCACGTGCTATATCCTTTAAATTCTCATCATCAAGCAAAAACGCACATTCTTTTTCATTCGTGTGGAATCCGTGTTCAATGATGAATGAATATTTAACGTTACCTCCGTGCGAATTGCGTATCACACCGTAGTAATCGTACTCCCTGCCACCGCTTTGATACGTTCTCGTCATAACGCCTCTTTTGTAAGTGACACCCGTTTTTTCCGCCATCACCGAAGTGACTTTGTCAACGAGCTTCGTCAAAAGCTCCCGACTTTGGGGAAGCCTGACAGAGTAAAACGACGACACACCGCACGCTCTTTCACTTGCCGCAGCATTTGAATGAAGCGACAGAAATATATCCGAGCCGTTTTTCACCGCAGTATTTCCCCTTGCCGAGAGAGTTGGATCGTCACTCACTCTGTTTTTCGTCATTTCGACCTCTATTCCGTATTTTTCAAGCTCTGCCTTTAAATACTCCGCCAATCGGAACATCCTTTTTCCTTCGTAATAATCGGGCAATATGCCTTTGTTATCATTTTCTCCGTGTCCCGAATCAAGCGTTATTTTAAGCATCACAGTCCCCCTTGTCAGAAAGCGATTTTATAAAATCAAACGCACCGTTTGAAGAAAACGATACGAATACGGCATTGATGGGGCAAAGTAAATACTCCGCCGTGCCGCCGCCGCGTGTAAAATACGTTGTGCCGAAAAGAAGCGCAAGAGCAAATATATACGATACCGCCCTTGTCGGCACCTTAACGGGCAATTTATCAAAAAATCCTTTAAAAAACTGTGTAAGAACCCCCACCGCCGCCGACATACAGGAAAATCCCGCAAGCATCTGCCAGGTGAGAAAATCATTTATCTGCAGATAACATTCCTCCTTTCACATTCCGAACAGGTGTGCTGCAGCATAACCGACAAGTCCCGACACAACCGCAGTAAGTATCGCATTAACGAGTGTATTCCACCTGTTTTTCGGTGTCGCCTCAAGGATATCAAGCCTGTCATCGTGGGATTTCAATGTATTATTCGTATGCTTCAGCTCCTCTGTCAGAACAATAAGCGTTTCGTTCATTGTTTTGATTTCCTTTGTGACCTCTTTTATGTCGTTTATCTGATACTGCAAAGACTTTATCTGCATTTCATGTCTTTCGGCAGTCAAGGCCACTTCGTCAAATGTCATCAGTTTATCACTACCCTTTCTACTGTCGCACGGCTGTCAGGGTATGAATTTTCGATTATAAGCCTCACGCTGTCAAATCGGCGCAGACGTATTCTGTGCCTTGTAAGCGTGGGCCTGCCCTCACATTCAAACGTAAAATCGGAAAAATCGAGGGCTGAAAAATCAAGAACTTCATTTGAAAATTCTCCGTTTTCTCCGACAGTTACTCGCTCGCCCGTATTCGGAACGAGCGTTATTTTTATATTACTGCACGGTTCGGGCACAAGCGATGCGTAAAGCATATACAGCCTTTTTTTATCGATGTGTCCAAAATTGGCAAAGCCGCTTTGCCATATCGCCTTATACGTTCTGCCGTCGTCGGTATAAACCGCAGGATCAAAAATGTAAACACCCGTGGAATTTGCAAAAAGCACCTCGCCGCCATGCTCATACATAGCATCGGCGGTGATACCGTCAAAGGCATACCAGACGTCAAGAGCGTAATTATATATCATAACTATGCCGAAATTATATATCCACAGTTCTCTTTTGCTTTGATGGTCAAATACCTTTGCATTTTCAAGAAAATAGCTGTGCAAAAGCGGCTCTATCCTTTCCGATATGCACACGGCATTTCTTTCGTCACGTACGTTCGTTGCGCGCCACAGATAAACACCGTCCTCATTCACCGTAAGCGGTGAGTTATCAATGAGCGCCGCGCATCCGTCCGACGTACCGATGCTTCCGTTCAAAGGAAAAATCGGAAATGTAGGTTTTTTATACCCGTCATAGTCGACGCTTGACGGTGAAATATACCAGGCATCGCCCGACGTAAACACGGCAAGCGTTGAATAATGCCTTACCAGTGCAGTAACGTCATACGTACCGTCACCGACTTTTATATAGTTATCCGCAGGAAAATAAAGCGGATCGGCACCATTGTGGGTTATATCGGAATAAAATATGACGTTATCGCCTCCATAGGCAAAAACTCTGCTGTCAAATTCACCGCCGTATATACAAAAGCGGCGGCCGTCAAGTGCCCTTTTGTCAATTTCATTACTCGAGATTCTGAACGTGATCTGCAAGCTGTCGGAAACACCGCCTTCGGGTGGCTCTGTAAACGTGACCGTGTGAGAAGATAGATCGAATGAATATGTATTCACGGGAATATCAAAGCCGTCCTGTGTCACGTATTCGACAGCGACAGAGCTTGACGGAAGCTTATATTTCACCGCCACACCGTCCGGCGAATACGACATCGTCGCCATATCGCAAAGAAGATTGAGCGACTCGTGAACAGTACCGCCACCGCCGGGTGAGCAAGTAACGGCTATCGTCGGCACGTAAGGCTCGCTTTCCTCAAAATTACCGCGGGTAAAAATAACTATCTCGTCGTCACAGATGCAGTACACCGCGCCGCCGAACGTAAAATATACGGTCTTACCAACGGTGTAAAATTCATACGATGAAACTATTGTCTGTTTGCTTATATTATATGCGTTCAGCGTCTTACCGTTGCGATAAAAAATTACACCGTCCGACACGTAAACGTCTTCACCTTTTATATCGGGAAGCTTCCTGTATCCGTATCTTTTCTGAAGCTTGCCGTTTTCCGTAATACGGAAATTACGCATATATTCAGCGGATGATATTGAATTCGTCACCTTTTTTGTACAGTCAGTTCCGTTAAAGGAACTGACTGTCATAGAAAACTTGTGACTCTTTTTGAAAAATGCCATAAGCACCTCCTTAAACTATACCGGGGTATACGTCCTTTATGCTCTGTCTGTGAGCACTCACCGAAGAAAGCGCAGAAGTACGCACCCGTGTATATTCAGCCGACAAAAACGAAGCAAGTTCGGGATTTTCATCGGCAATAAGCAAAATACCGAGACGCAAGGCACACAAAACGGCACATTCATCGCACAGCGGAAAAACATCCTCCCCGTCACGGATCTGGCCCATTGCAGGGTACGGCGTTTGCCCGTCTGTCAGTATCTTGTCAAGCGGAATATGCTCAGACACGACCGCGCCGAGCATCGGCGGCAAACGGCGCGCAAGCTCTGCAAAATCAACGGAATTTACATCCTCGCCTATATATGCCGCCGCAAGATCAAAAACGTCACTGCATTTCATTATGCGCCCGCTTCGTCACCCACGCTTATATCAAGCACGAGTATTTCATCGGGATAAACGACCTTCGCGCCGTAAAGATGAAGTCCCTTTACAGCATCGGCAAAACGCTTTTCGGGGCGGTATGCCTCAACCTCGTTTATCTGCTCTGCAAAGGCGATGGCACGCTTTGTTCTTGCAAAGCACTTGTGATAGCTCTGATCGTTTACGATATTGTTTGAAACGTAGATTCTGAAGCCGAGGAACTTACCGATACAGCCCTTGTCAAGCTCCTCCTCGTTTGATGTGCCGTTCATTATCTTCGCCTTGATGATCTTCGCCGCAACGCAGGGGGGTACTTCAAGCACGATCTCCTCGTTGCCGGGTACGTTCTTTTCAAGAAGCTTCTGCTGAGCATTCAGCAAAAGGTCAAGCACACCGTCAGATGTCAAGGACGTTGACTTTATCACGTTTTCCGTAGGCACCGTTTCGTAAAGGGAGTAAATGTACTTGTCCGCTTCGTTGGAAAGTGCGCTTGCGGCAACACGCATAGCTTCCTTCATAATAACGGGAGATGTCTGCGCCGCTTCAATATCGTCAATGACGAAATTGAACGCCTTTGCACGGTTGACGGTAAGCATACGGACGTTATCCGAAAGCTCACCGGGGGCTGACATATCCGTGTTTTTGGTGTAGTCGAATACGTTGATAGGGTTAAGACCGATGATCTTTACCGTGTCACCCATATTCTTGATATCGCCCTCAAATTCTCTTGAGCAGTTCTTAACTGCAATATATTCCTTGTCAAGCTGTCTGTAGAGTGTTTCGCTCCACACTGTAGGTATAAACTGTGTAATAGCCATATTTATCTTATTTTTCCTTTCTTTTTTTATGTTGGTTTCCCATTTGTGTCATTTAAATTCAACGCGGTACCGTAGGGGCGGACGTCCTCGACCGCCCGAAAACGCAAACACGGTGGGAGGATTGTCATTCAACATTACCTCATCACTTAAAGAACACTTTTCCGTCAATTTAATTCGCCGTGATATTATGCCTTCCCCGGCGGGGGAAGGTGGCAACCGAAGGTTGACGGATGAGGTGTTAATAATTTATATTTTTGTGCCGCAGGCACACCTTACCTCATCACTTAAAGAACCCTTTCCCACTCATGCTTTTGATGATATTGTCGTATTCATCGTGTACCTGCTTCGGGCTCATTGCACGCACGTCACGCTCGTTGTAAACGCCTTTTGTGCGTGTCGTTCTGCCAACAGCACCCGATGACGCCATTCGGTTCTTTTCGTTACGGCGCGCAGCTTCCGCCTCGGTATTTTTCTCACGTCTGTAAGCCTCGGTGAGTCGCTCGCCGTTTTTCACGCTCTGCCATACGGTGTCACTCACCGTATCGAGGTCAACGTCGGGAAAGTTCTCGTAAAACTCCTCTGTTTCCGAGATAAAACGCTCATTGTCCATCGATTGCCTCCGTTTCCGTCTGCTCGGCGGTCTTCTGACGGAGCACGGCTTTTTCGATAAGCTCACGCTTGTCGGAGATTATTCCGTCGGGCAGTCTTTCAAGATAGTCCTCAATTCCGATAAATCCGCCGGAAAGAAGCTTATCCAGCGTATTCACCGCAACTATCTGCGAGTATTTTGTGCCAGCCCCCACGTCTACACGGGCACGGATAACGGAATTTTTAAAAAGCTCATAGTCGGGCATCTTGCCGCTTTTGCTCTCTCCGTTCTCGTCGTAGGGCAAGAATCTGCCCTCGGGGTAATATTCAAACATCATCTCCGCCCAGTTGAGGGCAAGGTCCTCAATACAAGCGTAAAGATTCTGTCTTATGTTTTCAAGCGGAATGTTTGAGGATTCCTGAAGCGCAAGAATAGCCGAGGTGTTATCGGGATCAACCTCACCGAGGGCGGCATCGGTAGCACCCATAAGCTCCTTCGTGTGCATCATCGTCAGATTGATAACATCAAGAAATCCGCTTTGCATATTGCCCACACCGAGGGCAACTGCCGCGCCTCTGACATCTCCTCCCTTGACGCCGACCGCCTCGCCGACCTCATTCGTCCATTCGGGAATGAGCGTCTTGTCGTAAATAACCTTTGAAAAGGCGGTGTCCGTCATATGCTTCATCACCATCGCATACGCCTTGTTGATGTATTTCTGATTGGGAATAAGAGCTGTCACGGGTGAATTTCCGATAAATGAGCCCTTTGCGTTTTCCCAAGAAAAGTACGCTATCGGGTATCTTCTCATCCTCGTCTTGCACATTTTGATAACGGTTGATTGAGTGGCTTTTTCCCACACAACGTAACCGTCATCATCACGGCTGAATTTAAGAAGAAACGTCGCGTATTCGTCATTTTCGCTTTCGATATCGAAAAGCTCGCCGGCACCTATGCCCTCGGTATCATCGGGAACTATCTTCTCCGCTTCTCTCGGAGAAACACCGTTTTCAAGGGCTTCTTTTTTCAGATGCTCAACGGTATCGCGGCCTCGAAGCATCACGTAATCCTGCCTTTGAATATCACGGCTGTTCACGTTCGATACGAATAAGTCCGTGTTGTCGCAAAGCACCGTTCTTATGTCACCCGTATATATCTGCCCCGTTTTTATATCGGAATCCCAGAAGGTGTAAAAAATACCGTCGCCCGACACAGCCGCATCAAGCATAGCACCCCTGACAAGCGACTCTATCTTGTCCTTGTCAAGCCTGTACGATACGTTTTTGTTAAGCAGCTCGATACCCTCGGATATCTGCTTTTTAAGCTGCTCGCTTCCGGTTACACTCAAGGAATCGTCGCTGTAGCTGACGCTTATCGGCTGTGATGTGGTGGTACTTATCATATATGAAACAATACGCTTTATAATATTGAATACAGGAGTCGGCAGACCGTTTGCGTTCACGCCCTCCCATTGCTCACCTCTGTAGAAGCGTTCGTTCTCGCGCACGGTAGTGTAAAGACCTATGCGCCTTTTGTATTCAATACCTGCTTCGTATTGCTCCCACGCCTTTGTTTTATTTTCCATATACCTCCTAAAAGTCAGTAATTTGCCAAATTATTTCTGTTTTCATAACGTCGTTTTCTCATATTGTACATTTCTTCGGCGGTGTCCGCGCGCTGTATCCTCGACATAACCGCATACCGAAGCGCCTCGGGCAGATGCGTTATCTCGTGCGGAGTGTCCGAGGCATCCTCCGTCTTCGTCTTATCGTATGTAAGCGAGGACAGACACCGAAATGTGTCAAAGCACGTCTTGAAAAATTTCATTTTCGGCTCACCGCCGTCGTTTTTAAGATATTCACGCAACGCGCGCCAGCCTGCAACGCGCCTGTTATCAGCCTTTATAAGCGGCGGCATACCGCCTATACCTGCCATTATTTCAAAACCCGAAAGTCCACTGTCCTGCCGTCTGTTCCACAAATCGGGAGATGCGGCGATATAGTCGATGTCAAGCCCCCGACACACCTCGGCAATTTTATGCGCCGCAGAGGATAAGGTCAGATTCGGCTCACTGTACTCACGTTCAACGTAAACACGTCCGTCCTCGTCAATGGCAAGACAGACAAATGCAAGCATATCAAAGCCGTAGTCAAGGCCTCCGATACGGCGCACGCCGTACGGAAGCTCAAACGGCTGAACAACGTGAATATCCTCTGAAATTTCCGAAAAGAACTGTCCTTCAAAAAGATCCCATCTGCCGTCAAGCCAGGCGGCACGAAGTTCCTTGGGAAGCGACTTCAGAGTGTTTATGTATTCGCTGTCCTTTTCCATAAGTACGGTATTGTCATAAGCCGTCGCCTGAATAAAGGTGTAATCATCGGGGTTTTCCCCGTCGTGATATATCCTGTCGATAAACAGCCGCTTCACCCAAGCGTGGCCGACACCGCCGGGGTTACACGAAAGATACATTCTTTTCGGATAACCGTTCGTACCTCGTAAGCATGCCTTTAAAGCGGAAAAGCGATACTCCGTAAGCTGTGTTGCCTCATCAAGGGCGATAATATCGTATTCCTGCCCTTGATACTGAAGCGTGTCGCCGTCGTCGGACATGTATCCGAGCTTCAAGACCGAGCCGTTGGGAAATTTAAAGCATTTTCCCGATTCGGAATACTTCACACACTCCCCAAGCTCCGCACGCAGAGGCAGTATGTGGTTATACTGAAGCTCGGGAAAGCTCCGTCTGATTATAAGACATTTTATCCCTGCATAGCGAAGACACAAAAGCACGAGCTTGCGGCGAAGCGCCCAGCTTTTGCCCCCACCCCTTGCACCGCCGTAGGCAGTGAACTTGGATTTTGATGAGAAAAACAGCTCTTGCTTTTTGTTCGGCGTGCCCTTTAAATAAAGTTTTTTCATTCGCCGTCGCTGTGCTCGCACACAACGCTTAAAATTCCGTCGTCATCGTGCTTGTCCTCTCCGCCGTAGCCGAAGCGGCTTTTAAGATAGAGATTGAGCACGGATGCCGATATTTTTTTCGTTCCCGAATTAAGTGCCTCGTCCTCAAACACGGACATGGCAAGCTGTGCCTGCTTCGGGAACTTTTCGCAAAGCTTTGCGTATTCCTCATCGGTCATTCCCATAAAGCGTAGATACCCCGCAAGGTTGGGAAGTCTGTCATCGGAATTGCAGACACAGGTGTATTTTTCTATTGACTGTAAAAATCTTTTTCCGTTGTTAATCTTCAACATAGTCCTTCCTATACAAGCTCTCTCAAAAGCTCTTTTGCGCTGTTGTGGCCCAATATCTGTAAAACGTCATCAAGGTCAAAATCATCGATACAGTCATCACAATAAGCTTCCGTTCCCAGAACAACGCCGTCGCCGTCTTGAAAACTTCCACCACAATACGAACATTTGTTCGCATATTTTTCACCGTCGTCACCACCTGCAGGGCAGCCCCTGAGATGCGGTGACGAATAACAGTATTCGCACATCGTAAACCTCCTTATGAAGTTAGAGAAATCAAAAGAAAAAGCGGTATAATCATCGCACATTATTTCAGTCGGACAGTCGCCTGTTCCGAACTGATGTGCGTATTATACCACATTTTTGCCATTTTGTCAATACAGAATTTGGAATTTCTCGAACTTCGCAAAAACATTAGTTCTTTTCGCCGTTCGATTTTCCTTTTTTTACAAAAAATATATTTCCGTTCATTTGATTCAGGGGGGTGTAAGGGACGACGCCCTCGGCGTCCCGTTTGAAACCCATTTCATAAAACCTCACCCCACAAAAAAACACGGACGGATACAAAATCCGTCCGCTTAATTCACAAAATTATTTATTACCCTTTATCGTATTCCAGATTATCTCCGCCGCAAGGTCTGCGCCCTCTGCCGACAAATGTCCGCCGTCGGGAGAAAAATATTCAATATCGGGATTTGCATCTATCGCTTCCCAGAGCTTTACACCGACAGGCGCTACAATGCCACCCGTAAGCTCCGCAACACGGTATGTTCCCTCTGTGTAAATGTTCTGTCTTTCTCTTTCCCACTTCTGCGGCCATACCATAAAATATACAGGCACTGAACCTACGTCATGGCACATTTTCGCCAGCTTCTCGCAAGCCGCCGTCATATTGCCATCGTGGTCAAACGGATGTGCGTGCTCCTGGAAAACAACGTAATCGAATTTGCCGTTCATTATATTAAAGGGTACATCAGGCTCCTTTGAATGACCGAAAAGCGTCCATCCTCCGTGCGCATTCATAAATACCTCAACCGTGACACCGTCTTTTTTTGCCGCCTGCATAACACGGTAAGGCACCTCGTAGTTATACGTGTGGCTGTTTCCCACAAAAAGAATTTTCATTTTTTACCCCTTTATGATTTTTTTAATATACGTTTTATTTCTTTGACAAGATACTCCGAAAGGCATGTGTAACCGTCAGCATTGAAGTGAACGCCGTCATTGCCCAAAAGGTTAATATTTTTCACAGATTCGATGTAAAGGTCAATAACGTCAAGGTTATATTTTTCCGCAAGCTTTTTAACAGCACCGTTTCTCACCTTTACACGCGCGTGGCGTTCTTCCTTCGCAACGGCCGTAGTCAGCACGATTACGACCTTTGACGACTTGTATTCATCAAGAATTTTACAAAGCATTTTCTCATAATAATCGGGATATGCCGTCACATCGTCAAGATGCCAGCCGTGAAGTCCATTGTTGAACAAAACTATGTCACGGTGTCCCTCCTGCAGACCGAACAAGCGCAAAGCATCCCAATAATACGGATTGTCAAGCGCCTTTGACGTGCCGAAGCTGTCGATTAAAATTTCTTCCTTTGTCACACCGTTACCGAACACGCGCAAAGCGCACGATATGGAGTCCCCGATGTACAGCACACGGGGCGATTTTTTATCGTCCGTTCTCTGAATCCACACGTTATCCCACTCATACGTTTCAAGCGGTGTCATTTTATCAGTCTTTTCGTATGTAAAATCACTCATTTTATCCTCTTCCGTCCAAACAGACACTTATCACCATGTTTCACTAAAAATTCACCAAATAGATTTCCGCAGGAAATCTGCATGGCGCTTTCACTGTCAAGATTCCGGTGAAACACATTAAGACTTAATTCAACTTATTTTTTCGCTCTTTTTATTAAATGGTTAACACCGTAAAACGCAAGTATATACACAAGGAAAAGCCCTATAACGCAAATGGGGTAAAGCACCGCATTACCACCCACCAACGAATAAATTATATCGTACGGTGTGCCGTCGCCTCGTCTTAAAAACATATAGTTATAATCAATTATCTTGTTGGCTATCATAGCGGCGCCCGCAAAACCGAACAAAACCGCAAACGTTATCGGAATATTCTTCTTTTTCATCGCAGCCATACCCGAAATACCTATGTAAAGAGAAGCAAAACCCGAAAGAGTGTGTGTCACACCCGATATAACATTATCAAAGCTCAATACAGGATAGCACCCATAATTTTGTCCTGCTCCGTATGTTCCCAGAACCGCGCCCAAAACACCGAAAATGAGAACGAAATCAACCGCCGCTTCACGAAGTCTGCCCTTTGAAAATGCGGCAAGCGGCATTGCGATAAGCAAAATACTGCACAAAAACAACGGAAGCTCATATTTCCAGCGCATAGTATCACCCGATATTATGCAAAACATAATGATCTTGAATATCTCAAGGGCATCTATCAGAACAGCGCACCATATAAGCACACGGTTTTTCTCATCATAGCTTTTTTTCTTATTTTTAATTCCCAAAATAACGGCGCACACGATCATTACAGCCATAAGCGACGATACAAATAAAAGGTGTTGCCACGATAAAAAACCTTCCGGCTGTCTTTGGTATCCGCCAAATCCAAAAAATTCTCTCATAATGTTCTCCAAATACAAAATTATAAAATAATTTATGTAAAATCAGCTTACCGTACATTATATGTAATACAAATCGCCGTACTACACAGCCGACACATTTACAACAGAATGTATCAAGGGATGAAACTCAAGCAAAGAACTTCATCCCTTAATTTATAATTTCATTTCACGCAGTATTACTGTATGGGCGAATCGCAGTATTCGCACTGACCGACAGCGCCGGTTATGGTGTTTATAGCTCCGCAGCACTTGCACGTAACGACACGGGGACGAAGATCCGCCCTCGCCTGTTCCTGCGCCTGATTGATCGCGTCGTTTGTACAACTACCCGACGTAAGCACGACCTGCTTTATCTGCTCATCAATATACGCATTCTTCAGAAAGCCTCTGTCTATCAAGCCCTGAACATCATTCTTCGCCTGTTCGTGCGTTTTACCCATCGCACTTGCAATATCATCCAAGCCTCTTACACCGTGGTTGACAATAACAGAAATATATTTTCTTATATCCTTACCTTCATTCTTAAGCTTTTTAGCCTTTCGCAGCAAAAGAACACCGCCCACAATGAAGAATACACAAACAAGCATACCGCCAAAATCGTAATCCGCATCTAAAACAAACCCAAGTAAACCAAGTGCGCCGATTGATGCCATAATGATGCCGATCACTCTCAAAACAACGGACGAAGAACTCATAAATGCAGTCTTATCGTTTGAAATACGCTTAAAAAGCAAAAATATTCCTATCGGCCAGAAAAAGAAAAACGCAATTATAATAACAGGCCATGAATACAAAAATGATGTTGTTTGATCATTGTTATTATTGTACATTCAATAAACCTCCGCATAAGTTATCACTTAAATCAATTCGTGTCACATTCTATCACAATCTTCTCAAAATGTCAACATTTTTCGACTTATTCTTCCCTATATTCATACCGTTTCAAGGAATAAAGCAGCACCACCCGGTCTTTTCCTTTGTAATGAACGATATAGAATTCATCGCCGTTTGATGCAAGCTGAAATTCGGTGTTACCAACCGCAGCCTTTGAAAAGCTCGGAAAGTAGAAATATCTGACCAACCGTGAAGAACGGCCGTGTCCCTCCGCTTCCTCAGCTTTATACGACAGCGACTCAACGCTTACTTCGATTTCTCCCCTTTTAAAGCTTCTTCTGCTTGAAATTACACCGTGCACGTCTTTTATAAAATAGCCTATCAGCAAAATTAAAGCAACAACACCGATGGCACAGAGGACGATCCCCTCTGCGTGCCCCCACATCGCATAAGCACCCCCAAAAATAATACCGAAACCAAGAAAACTAACAACAAATGTCAGAAAATAAAGAAGTACAGATGCACGAATATCAGCCTTTGTCAAAAAATCAAGTTTAGATTCTATCATTTTTCTCGTAATAATATTTTTCGTTCGTTTTTCCATTTCGCTCTCCTCTACACCGCCGTCATTTTATCACAAAAAACAATATATGTCAACAGAATTGACCGCCGACGGAAACCCATCGGCGGTCAATTAAATTTTAAAGCTCTGTAGGGCTGTTCTGCACCACTTCAGATGTCTCAAGTTCAGAATCGCACGGAAGCTTTTTGAGCTTAAAGTGTGCGTGAATACCAAGTCCGAGGCTGACAAGTACCCAGATGTGGAACACGATATCCACTATCATATCCGCACTTATTCCGAAATACAAGAACAG
>JAZRTS010000146.1:0-2422 GCA_045652135.1 Eubacteriales bacterium
GGAGCAAAATCACCTTGATCTTGGCAAGTGCCGTGAATGCTCAAAACACAATAAGAAATAAATAATTTCTGCGATTATACAATGTAGCTAAAGAATCAAACCGCTGGGAAGCAACCAACTTCTGAGCGGTTTAATTTGTCACCCATTGCCCCGCAGTAAACAAAGAAAAAGCAATGTGACGGATAGTGTCGTGACTTAAAAGAGATTATATGTTATAATGAGTTGATAAATTCAAGGAGGCAAAAAAGTGACTTTTGGTGAAAAATTAAAAAAGTTAAGAACCGACAACGGATTAACGCAAGACGAGCTTGCGGAAAAGCTTTACGTCACACGCACGGCGATCTCAAAATGGGAATCAAATAGAGGTTATCCCAACATAGATTCATTAAAAGCAATTTCGAAATTCTTTTCGGTATCGATTGATGAGCTTCTTTCATCTGACGAAGTACTCACGATAGCCGAGGAAGATAATAAGCAAAAGGAAACACGATTTAAAGATTTGGTTTACGCCTTGCTCGATTTGAGTGTTGCAATGCTTTTTTTTCTGCCCTTCTTTGCCGAGAATACCGACGGCGTGATCCGAAGCGTTTCACTTATCATGCTTGGCGGTGTTCAAACCTACTTGAAGTCGGCGTATTTCGCTGTTGTGATAGGTATGTTTTTCACGGGCGTTCTTACCCTTATCCTGCAAAGCTGTGAAAAAGCATTTTGGCTGAAATACAAAACGAATATTTCATTGATGCTCGGCACGGTATCGGTCCTGCTCTTTGTAATAAGCTCTCAACCCTATGCCGCCGTTTTTGCGTTCGTGTTGCTGTTGGTCAAGGCTTTTATCCTCATAAAACACCGATGACACGAATCGTACTGCCCTTGTGACGAGCCGTTTCTTGTTTCTCTTTCTAACTTCCTCTAAACTGTATTCAGGCGAAAGCCAATACACAAAAGGAAGGTTAGAAATTATGGAAAAAATAAGAAAAAAGATGTTTTTTATGGGAGCGGGCTTTCTCGGGGCATTCGTGTTGTGGACTGTTCTTGTAAGCTATGTTGATGTTCGTGCAATCGGTCAAAATGCGTCAAGCGTGGGCTTTGCTACTCTGAACGGATACGTTCATAATCTCACGGGAGTGAATATGTTCCTATACACGATCACCGATTGGCTCGGTCTTGTGCCAATTGGAGTAGCATTTGGATTTGCCGTTCTCGGTCTTGTGCAATGGGTGGGGAGAAAAAGCCTATTCAAAGTGGATCGAAGTATACTCGCACTCGGTGGATTTTACATCATTGTGCTGGCGATGTACATTTTCTTTGAAATAGTTGTTATCAATTATAGACCCGTGTTGCTTGGCGGTTATCTGGAAGCTTCTTATCCGTCCTCCACTACTATGCTCGTTATGTGTGTGATGCCTGCGGCAATGATACAGCTGCACGCCCGTATAGAAAACGATGTGTTCAGGCGGTGTGTGATGATTTCGATTGCCGTATTTATCGTATTTATGGTTATCGGCAGGCTTGTGTCGGGCGTGCATTGGTTATCCGATATCATCGGTGGTGCACTCATTAGTGCCGGACTCGTGATGATCTATGCTTTCGTAAGCGTGCGTAAATAAGAGAAAGCCTCTGAGAAATCTCTCGACTTCTCAGAGGCTAATTTTACGTTTATCTGACTACCGAAGAATGACTATAGATGTAGAACTCTTCCTGGCTCGGCATCCATTTCTTTTCCTTAGGTGGGAATGTAGCATCGAAGGCTTCCACGGCGGCGGTGTCCTCGGAGCAATCGGCGGCGGTACTGGGAATGTACATCCACTTTCTGCCGTCCAGCGCACCGGGCACAAGCTCACAGACAAGAAGTGCCGTGGGGAAATTACCGTCCACCACAAAGCTGACATTCTTCTTTTTGCAGCTGACAAACCCACGGCTGATATAGTTGCCCGGATTGCCGAAATTGATGTTCACGTCATAACCCATCTTGCGAGCAACTTCAAATGAGTGTTCGATCAACATTTTGCCGAGCTTCTGTCTTTGGTATTCGGGGGCAACACACAGCGGCCCAAAGGAGAGGATCTCTTTGCGCTCACCATTTTCGTCCTCAAGCCAAGCTTTCGTGTACATGATGTTACCGACGATCTTGCCGTCCAGCTCCAACACAAACGCAAGTTCGGGGATAAAATCCGGGTGAGAACGCATCTGATGCACGTAGTAATGCTCATCCGCACCGTGCTTGTAGACATTCCAAAACGCCTCACGGGTGAGTTCTTCTACTGCTCTGTAGTCCTTTTCGGTTTCTAAACGTATCGTCAAATTGTTCATTTTTAAAATCCTTTCATAAATCGTTGACGCCCAAGATACGAGAGGATTGCGAGAATGTATTTGCAAACCTCCCGTTTACAATACAATCTCCAAGGTGTTGTTCTTCTTCAAA
>JAZRTS010000147.1:0-14837 GCA_045652135.1 Eubacteriales bacterium
TTTATTTTCGGCAAGTAACAACGGGCGACCGAATGGGAGAACGAATATGCACTATACCAGCAAGCATCGCCTTTGGTCACCCAAACGCAGACTTGTTAGGGATAATCCCTAAAACCCTTATGAAAGCGAGTGATGTAATGAACAATCTTTTACCCTTTATAGCAGGCTACATCTGCGGCGGTGCTGCAGGTGTATTTTTTATGTGCCTATTTCAAATAAACCGCAATGAAAGAAAGGATGACGAGCAATGAGAAAACGAAACTGCCGTGTGCAGGTAAGACTTGACCGTGACGAATATCAAGCGTTTATGAAGTCCGTAAAAAAGACGGGGTTATCCCAAGAGGTGTACCTTCGTCATCTTATCAAGGGCGAGGTTCCGAGAGAAGCACCACCCCCGGAGTATTTTGATTTTATCCGTGAACTCCACAACGTAGGAAACAACCTTAACCAAGTGGCGCAGAAAGCCCACGTGCTGAATGTCATTGACGTAAAGCGTTATGACGAAAACTGCCGCCGTTTGGAAAAGCTCATCCGTGACGTAACGGCGGCGGTTATCCTCCCTGCAAAGAGGTGGTGATTCTATGGCAACCACCTCCATCTGGAGCGTGAAGGGTTGGCTTGGTAAATTGGTTATCTATGTAGAGAACCCTAACAAGACCACCAATCCCCAATACTACGAAAAGGCGGAGCTGACCGAGAAACAGGCACAGACACTTTTGGACGTTATCGACTATGCCGCCGATCCGAGCAAGACCGACTCTGCAATACACGATGAAAACATCGAAACCCATCAGCAGTTTGTAACGGGTATCAACTGTTTACCCGCAACTGCCCGTGATGAAATGCAGGCGGTAAAAAGACGCTTCGGAAAAGAGGACGGTGTTATAGCATACCACGGGTATCAATCCTTTGCCCCCGGAGAAGCCGACCCGAAGACAGCACACGAAATCGGGATACGGCTTGCCAAAGAATTGTGGGGCGAAAAGTATCAAGTGATGGTTGCCACTCACCTTGATAAAGAGAACCATCTGCACAACCATTTTGTAGTCAATACCGTGTCCTTTGTTGACGGCATCCGTTACCACCGCACGGGTAAGGATTACCACGATATGCAGGTGGCATCGGATAACCTTTGCCGTGAGTACGGCTTGTCGGTGATCGAGAATATTCAGTACGGCAAATCCAAGCACTACGGCGAATGGAAAGCCGAGCAGGAGCAACGCCCAACGTGGCGAGGATTTATCAAGGCGGATATTGACGAAGCTATCCGTATGTCATTGACCGAAAGGCAGTTTTTCCGTCACTTGGAGGAAAAAGGCTATGAAATAAAAATGGGCAAGGACATATCGGTACGCCCCCAAGGTAAAGAGCGTTTTGTAAGGCTTATGCGAAACTTCGGTGAGGAATATTCCATTGAGAATATCCGCAGACGGATACTGTCGCAGTATATCCCCGAAAAACCTCTTGCAGAGCCGGAGCGTAAAACCCGTCATTACCGTATGCAAGGCAGTATGAAAACCGTCCGTAAGATTACAGGCTTTCGGGCATTGTATTTTCATTACTGTTATAAACTCGGCATCTTCCCAAAGGACAGACCGCAGAACCGAAAACGGCTCCATTTTCTCCTTCGGGAAGATCTGCTGAAGCTCAATAATATTTCACAGGAAGTAAGGTTGCTTGTGCGGCACAAAATTGATACCGCCGAGCAGCTTTCTTTATATAAAAACGGATTGGAGGTGCAAATTGAAAAACTATCCGCCGAGCGTAAGGCATTGTATAAAAAGCAACGCACCGTCAAGTGCCAAAGCGACCCTAAACTTGCCGAAGCCGTGAAGAAAGAAATTGACGGCTTGACCGAGCAGTTAAAGAACCTGCGGAGAGAGGTGCATTTGTGTAATGACATTGCCGAGCGTTCTGGTGTGATAACCGAAAAACTCAAAGCCGTCCGAGAGGACGAGCAGAACCAAGGAAAGGAGAAACAGCAAAATGAACCCATCAGGCGACGCAGCTGAACAGGTAGTCCGATTAAGTCTTGAAGGTGTTGAGGTCGCTGCCAAAATCACGGGTAGCGCCGCAAAAGAGGTTGCCGCACTTTTATATGCCGCCCTCAAAAACCGAGATAAGAACAAAATCAAGGGCAAGCAAAGTCTGACCTCTATGCTCAAAAGCGGCAAGGAGCTTTCCATATTCTCCGTGAAAAACGAGGATATGAAACGCTTTGTAGCAGATGCCAAAAGGTACGGCGTTGTGTATTGCGCTCTGCGTAATACCAAGGATAACCCGTCGGGGGAATGTGAGATTATGGTACGAGCCGAGGATGCGGCGAAGATCAACCGTATCGTTGAAAACATTAAGATTGCTACCGTTACCAACGAAGAAGCAATCCGAAGCGAGGTTGAAAGCGGTATCCACGAAACTCCCACCGAGCATACTGCCCCCGAAAGAGGTGTACCGGAGCGCAGTCCCGATGACTTGCTTGTGGACGAAATGTTAGAACAGCCCAAGAAGAAACCGGAGGTAACACACCAAAACCCCCAAGCGGCGAGGACGACAAAATCCCGTCCGTCCGAGCCTTCCTCAGAACGCAGAGCGAGATCCGACGAGGGTGCAGTTAAAGCCGACCGTCCTTCCGTCCGACAGGAACTAAGGGACATTCAACGTCAGCAGCAACGGCAGGAAACGGAAGCCCGCCGCAGAGAGGAACGACCCACAAGGAGCAATTCTCAAAAACGTTCCCCTCAGCACAGGCAACCTGAGCGAAAAAAGAAACCATCTAAATCGAAAGAGAGGTAATTTATTATGGCAAACTTTGACGATATTTTTACCGCCCCTGTAGAGGAAAAGAAACATCCGAGTCCCCGCCGCAGAGCAGGAAATCGGCGTATGAACCCCGATGAATGGGCGGCAAAGAAAAAAGAGGAACGCCTTGCCGCTTACGAATTGGCGGATAAAACTACTGGCGAGATCTTCGCAGACGGAAATCGTTTTACCGAATATCTTGACCTGCAATCCCGCCTTGACCGTTATTCCGTCACCAACGTTTTGCTTGTGTTGGCTCACAACCCCAACGCAACACAGCTTCGCTCTAAGGCAAGTTGGGCGGAAGAAGGTGCATCCATTCTCCAAGATCAAAAGGCAATCCCTATTATCGAACCGGGAGATAAGTTCTACCGTGACGATGATACGAGAGGAACCTACTACAACGTGAAATGGGTCTATGACATTTCACAGACCGATGCCAAGGCAGAACCCACACCCTCCGTCAACCGTGATGAAAGGCAGTTGCTTTCGGCGCTGATCGCAAAGCGACCCGTTCCCATCGAGCTTACGGACAATATCGAAACGGGTGCGGTGTACGATGCTGCTCAAAAGAAAATCTTTGTCCGTAAAGGTATGGATGCTCCCGATATTTTTCGCAGCTTATCCCTTGCCCTTGCCCGTGCAGAAATGGCGATTGATACCCGTAATTTCAGTAAAGATAATGCGGATTTCAAAGCCTACTGTGCATCCTATATGCTCTGCCGCAAATACGGCATTGATGTCAGCGGGTACGATTTCCGTGAGATGCCCGACGTAGGTAACGCCGAGCCGCAGGCTATCCGTGGCGAGCTTTCCGAAATCCGTGACGTGATGCGTACAATGTCTGCCCGTATGTATAAGGCAATGGAACAGAACAAAGTGCAAAGCCGCACCGGACAGGGGCGTGATGAACGATGATGGAGCGTGAGGAAAGACGGGTCTTATCCCTTGACCAATATCAGCACGGCGTTATCGTCAATGCCCTTAACGATAAGCGAAACGACCTTATCAAAGAGAAGCGCCCCACCGATATTGTTGATGAGGTCTTGCTGAAAGCGCTTGACGCACCGAGAAAAAAGGTGCGTTGCAAGGATGAACGGTAAGACAAGTCCGTGGCTTTATCTGCTCGGTATTATCCCTGCCGTATGGTTGGGTCTGCTGATCGCTCCTGCGGTCAGCGGCGGTTTAATGGAGATTGTCACACAGTTTCCGATTATGATGGAGAACCCATTGAAAATAACGTGGTGCGAGGACAGTTTGGCGACTGTCCTCGTTTTCATTTTCGCTTATGCAATGGGTATCGGCATATATATCTCCACCAAACGAACCTACCGCCGTGGCGAGGAACACGGCTCGGCTAAATGGGGCGTTGTCGAGCGTATCAACAAAAAGTACCGTGCGAAAGAGCCGAAACCCAATAAGATCTTAACACAAAACATCCGTATTGGTCTGAATGGCAAGAAACACCGCCGCAACCTTAACACGGTAGTCGTGGGTGGTAGCGGTGCGGGTAAAACCCGTTTCTATGCCAAGCCTTGCATTTATGAAAGCATCACCGCAGGCAAAGATGGCGAGTTTTGCTCCTTTGTCTGCCTTGACCCCAAGGGCGAATTGCTCCGTGACTCCGGTAATCTCCTTAAAGAGTGCGGTTATGAGATACGCATACTTGATCTTATCAATATGCCGAAAAGCCATTGTTATAACCCGTTTGTATATCTGCGGGACGATGACGACGTGCAGCAGCTTGTAACCAACCTGTTTAAGAGTACCACGCCGAAAGGCACACACAGCAACGACCCCTTTTGGGATCAAATGGCGGAGGTTCTGCTAAAAGCGCTGGTGTTTTATCTGTTTCACGAAGCACCGCCGGAGGAACAAAACTTCCCGATGGTAATGGAAATGCTGAGAGCCGGTGACGTGCGTGAGGATGATCCGTCCTACGAGTCGCCCCTGGACATTCTGTTTCAGCGTTTGGAAATGGACAATCCAGACCACATTGCGGTGAAGTATTACAAGGACTACCGCAACGGTGCAGCTAAAACCATTAAATCCATTCAAATCACCTTGGCGGCAAGACTTGAAAAGTTTAATTTAACATCGCTTATCGGTCTTACCTCCACCGACGAATTGGACTTGGCATCCCTTGGAGAGAAAAAGGTAGCGTTATTCGCCCTTATCTCCGACCGTGACAAATCCTACAACTTCCTTGTATCCATTCTTTACACCCAGCTATTTCAAATGCTGTTTGATACGGCGGAAAACAAGTACGGTGGTTCGCTCCCCGTACCCGTGCATTTTTTGATGGACGAGTTTGCCAACGTGTCGCTCCCCGATGACTTTGAAAACATCCTTTCAACGATGCGTTCCCGTAACGTGTTTGTATCTATCATTTTGCAGAATATCGCACAGCTCAAAGCCCTGTTTGAAAAACAATGGGAGTCCATCTTGGGCAACTGTGACGAGTTTTTGTACCTTGGCGGTAACGAGCAGAGCACCCACAAGTACGTGTCGGAATTACTCGGCAAGTCCACCATTGATACCAACACCTACGGCAAGTCAACAGGACACAGCGGCAATTACAGCACCAACTATCAGAACACGGGACGAGAGCTGCTGACCCCCGACGAGGTGCGTATGCTCGACAACTCTAAAGCCTTGTTGTTTATCCGAGGGGAACGCCCCGTGATGGATGATAAATTCGATATTTTGAAGCATCCCGGCGTACACCTTACTCCCGATGGCGGCGGCAAGGTGTACGTTCACGGCACCACCGAACACGCCGTTGCCGGCATTACAAGCATTGTGGTGAAAAAGAAGGACAATATCGTGTCGCAAAAATACGAAGCGACAGATCCCGTAACCCATTATGAACTTCTTTCCAATGAGGAATTAGAAGCAATCTTTTTGACAAATCAGGAGGAGTAGTCTTATGAAAAAGTCTATCAAGAAAACCAATGAAACCCGTCCTCTGCCTATGGGCAAAAAGACCCGCAGAGCATTTTCCGCCTACGTCTGCCTTGTGCTGATGGTGTTTATGGTCAGTACCATGTCCGTGACCGCATTTGCGGCCACCAATGACCCGCTGACCGTAATCGACAATCTCTCAACCTTTATTTTCGGACTTATCCGAGCCGTAGGTATTATCCTGCTCGGTTGGGGTATTGTGCAGATCGGTATTTCCCTCAAGAGCCACGACCCTTCGCAGAGAGCAAACGGCTTTTTGACCTTGGCGGGCGGTGTTATCATCACCTTCGCAAAGGAAATCCTTGACCTTATCATTGCTTGATGCGGATATTGGGCGGGGCGGCATTTGCCGTCCCGTCCTCTCTGCAGAAAGGAGGAAAACGTAAATGAGTGATAATTGGGTCGTACAAAACCTCGAAAATGCACTCGAAACTTGGAACGAAAAATTGGCGGAAATATGGACGCTTATCATGCAATCGCCCGAACAGTTTAAGGGCGGAACGATTTGGAACGTAGTCAAAGATATACACGGTGCAGTACAAGCAATCGGTCTTGGCCTGCTTGTGCTGTTCTTTGTTGTTGGCGTAATGAAAACCTGCGGCAGCTTTGCCGAAGTGAAAAAGCCGGAGGTTGCCCTAAAACTATTTATCCGCTTTGCCATTGCAAAAGGCGTTGTCACCTACGGTCTGGAGCTGATGATAGCACTCTTTAATATCGTACAGGGTCTTATCTCTCAAATTATGACCGCCGCAGGTATGGGAACGGCTACACGGACGGTATTGCCGTCCACTATCGTGACGGCAATCGAAGATTGCGGATTCTTTGAGAGTATCCCGCTATGGGCGGTTACGCTCATCGGCGGACTATTCATTACGATTTTGTCTTTTATTATGATTCTGACCGTGTACGGTCGTTTTTTCAAGCTGTATATCTACACGGCGATTGCTCCCGTACCCCTTTCCACTTTTGCCGGTGAGCCGAGCCAACAGGTCGGTAAGTCCTTCATCAAGTCCTATGCCGCCGTTTGCTTGGAGGGTGCGGTTATTGTGCTTGCGTGTATTATCTTTTCGCTGTTTGCCGCATCACCGCCAACGGTTGACCCCAATGCTGCGGCGGTATCTATGGTGTGGAGTTATATCGGGCAGTTGATCTTCAACCTGCTTGTGCTTGTAGGTACGGTGAAGATGTCCGATAGAGTTGTCCGTGAAATGATGGGACTATAAGAGGTGCAGTATGACAAACACAGAATTATTTGCTATGCCGATAGAGGAAATCAAACACGACCCGTTTTTCAGAGTTGATAACTTCAAGGATGAAAAATGGTACGGCGACCTTAAAATGTTTCTTTCCATCGGGATATGTGCAACGACCAAAAGAAAGTCCGATGAAATGCAAAAAGCATTAAAGGTGTTGGGGTATTCCTCGCATACGCAGGAAAAGGACGGTAAGCTGTTCCTGCTACCCGGCGCAGAGCGACCCCGAACACCCACAAAAGACTATGAACGATAGGAGGAGTAATTTTGGAAGTTAAGATCAATAAAGAAATCCGTGAGTACACGGAGAATATGTTTTTTGGATTGTCGCTTAGACAATTCATTTTTTCAGTTGTTGCCTGCGGCGTTGCCGTGGGCATTTATTTTGGACTGCGTAATATCCTCGGCACCGAAACGGTGTCTTGGGTGTGCATCCTCGGTGCAGCTCCCTTTGCCATTATGGGCTTTGTGAAATACCACGGTATGACGGCGGAGCAGTTTGTGTGGGCGTGGATAAAGTCAGAGCTTTTACTGCCTAAGCGGTTGGTATTCCGTCCCACAAACCTTTATTACGAGTCCCTGCAGGAGCAGTACGCAGTTAAAGAAAAGGAGGTATTGAAGGGCAATGATTAAAGCCTTGCAAAACATTATGAAGCAAGACAAGGAGAAATTCAAAGTGCCAAAGGGTGTCCAGGATGCCATTCCGGTACGCACCATTTGGAAAAACGGTATTTTCCTTGTCGGTAACAACAAGTACAGCAAAACCTTTCAGTTTACCGATATAAACTACGGCACGGCAAGCGACGAGGACAAGAAAACAATGTTTCTTGCGTATAGCGAACTACTCAACTCTTTCGACAGCAACGCCACCACCAAGATTACCATTGTGACCCGCAAGCTCAACCGACGTGACTTTGAAAGGAACATCTTAATTCCCGAAAAGAAAGACGGTCTTGACCGCCTGCGCCGTGAGTACAACGATATGCTAATGGATATTGCATCGGGATCTACCTGTATGATACGGGATATGTATATCACCGTGTCGGCGGTGCGAAAGAGTTATGAGGATGCAAAGAACTATTTTGCCCGTGTCGGCTCTGAAATGTCTATGCACCTGTCCCGCCTTGGTTCCCGTTGCAAGGAACTTGATGCAGATGACCGCTTGCGTGTTCTCCACGGCTTTTACCGTCACGGTGAAGAAGCGGACTATTGCTTTGACCTTCAGCAGAGTATGAAAAAGGGTCACAGCTTTAAGGACTATATCTGTCCCGACAGTATGGAATTTGAAAGTGACCATTTCAAGGTCGGTGAACGCTACGGGCGTGTAATGTACCTCAAAGATTATGCGTCCTTTATCAAGGATGATTTTATCTCCGAACTGTGCAGTATCGACCGTCCTATCATTATGTCGGTGGATGTGATACCCGTTCCCACCGATGAAGCGGTGCGTGAGGGTGAAAGCCGCCTTTTAGGTGTGGAGCGTAACGTGGTTGATTTTCTGCGAAAGCAGCAGAACAATAACAATTTCTCCGGCACCATTCCGTATGATCTTGAAAAGCAACGTGCGGAAATCAAGGAGTTTTTGGATGACCTTACGAGCCGTGACCAGCGAATGATGTTTGCCAATCTGACCTATGTTCACACGGCAGATACAAAGGAGCAGCTTGATAGTGATACCGAAAACGTGCAGACCTTCGCCCGTCAGCGTATGTGTCAAATGGCAACGCTGAAATTCCAACAGCTTGACGGTCTGAATACGGCTTTGCCTATCGGTGTACGCAAGATCGACGCTATGCGAACCCTAACCACCGAGAGCTTGGCGGTGCTGATGCCGTTCCGTGTGCAGGAGATTATGGACGCAGGCGGTATCTTTTACGGTGTCAATGCTATCTCCGGCAACCTTATCCTTTGCAATAAATCCAATCTTCTCAATCAGTCGGCATTTATCCTCGGCGTTCCCGGTAGTGGTAAATCCTTCTCGGTTAAGGAACTGATTGTCTTTATTGCCCTTGCCACGGGTGACGATATTTTAGTCTGCGACCCCGAAGGCGAATACCAAAACTTGATGCGTGTGCTCGGAGCCGAAATCATTAAGATCTCCGCAGGAAGTCCCCATCATATCAACGCTATGGATATGGTGGAGGGTTACGGCGACGGCAGTAATCCCGTTATCGACAAGTCGGAGTTTGTATTGTCGCTCTTTGAACAGCTTGACCCAAGGGGTATTGACCCGCACGAAAAGTCCATCATCGACCGTTGTGTGGATGCGGTGTACCGTGAATATAAAAAAGGCGGTGCGGTGCCTACGCTCCGAGTGCTGCGCAAAAAGCTTTTGGCTCAGCCGGAGGAAGAAGCACAGCGCCTTGCACTTTCCTTGGAACTGTTTACTTCGGGCAGCCTTAATGCCTTTGCCCACGAAACCAACGTTGACACCCAAAATCGTATGGTCGTTTACGACATTCACGATTTAGGCCGTCAGCTTAAAACAATGGGTCTGCTCGTTATCACAGATGCAATGCTCAACCGTGTTACCGAGAACTGGCGCAAAGGAAAACGCACCCACGTTATCGTGGATGAGTTTCATGTGGTGTTTGAAAATGAACACTCCGCAGAGTTTTTCTCATCTGCTTGGCGTCGTTTCCGTAAGCGTAACGCATACCCGACCGCCATCACGCAGAACGTAGAATATTTGCTTGATTCCGTTGAAGCGAGCACAATGCTCTCCAACAGCGAATTTATCGTAATGCTTAACCAAGCGGCAAGCGACCGTGAGAAATTGGCTGATAAGCTCAATATCTCCGAGGAGCAGTTGGGATATATCACCAATGCCGAAGCAGGCTGCGGTCTGATCCGCTACGGCAGTGCGCTTGTGCCGTTCAAAAACAGATTTCCAAAGAACACCGAGCTATACAGGCTGATGACCACCAAGCCCGGTGAAGATTTATAAGGAGGCAATGCAAATGGATATAAACGTAACAAAACTCTCCGACATTCCCGAAATCAAAGAATTGTTAAAGGTGTTAGAGGAAAACGGCCTGCTCAAAGAGCAGAACGACGTTAAAACCCTTGTTTCCTATATCGAGGATATGGAAACAAAACTGTTCGATATGAGTACCGAACTGAAAGAAATGCACGGCGAAGTCGGCAAAATCCGTGACAGTACCCTCCGTGCAAGATGTACGCAGCTTATCGCGGCGGCAAGTGAGAAGATCCAACAGGCAAGCCAAATGGTGGTGTCCTGCAAGAACAATCTTATTAAGTCTGCGAAAGATGCCCTCCGAGCCTTCAAGGAAAAAGGCAAGGACGCACTTGTTACCGCCGTAAACGCCATGAAAATCCCGTCTGCCCTTGATATGCTCAAAAACGGCTTTCACCGTGCGGCAGAGTCCCTGGGCAAGAGTGTTTCCAACCTTGAAACCGTCCGTAATGAATTGCACGACGTAGGAACGCACCTTAAAAATGCGGGGCGTGCGCTCATCGGTAAGCCAATCAAGGAAAACGAGGAACTGAAAGCAGATAAGGGCATTTTGGCAAAGCTCCAAATCTTTCTGCAAAAGACGGCGGAGAAATTCACCGGTATGGAGCAGAGTGCCGAGGAAAAATCCAAGTCTTTGCGTGACAGTTATGAGGAACGCAAATCAGTCAAGTCCGATCTGAAACGACTCAAGGCAGAAAGCAAAGCCAAGGATGTTCCCAAGATTACCGAACAGACAAGATAAGGAGGTAAACGCCTATGGCAGACATTAAAACAAGGGATGTTGTAAAAGGAACGGTCAAGACCCTTGACCGTTCCGCCGTTGCGACCGAGCGTATGAAGTCTGCCACCGTCCGAACCAAGGATGCCGCCGAGCAGAGCGTAAACGGCAATGAGGTCAGCGCACAGGAATACGGAGCCAACCGTGTAGAATCGGCGGTAGAAATTGCTACCGCCGAGGGCGTTCACCAATTCAACAAGCAAGGTAAAAACGGGTTCCGCAATGCAAAGAAAAATGCCGAGAAGGTCAAAGAGAATTACAACAAGCTCAAAGACCTGAAAAAGACCAACAAGCCGAAAAAAGCGGCAAGCAAAACTGCAAAGGCGACAAAGACCACCACCCAGCAGACGGCAAAGACGGTCAAGTCTACGGGAAAAGGCACGGTCAAAACCGCACAAGCCGCAGGTAAAGGTACGGTCAAGACGGCACAGAATACCGTCAAGACCGCCAAAGCCACGGGAAAGGTTGCCGTTAAAACGGCGCAGACAACCGCAAAGGCGGCAAAGGTTACTGCCCAAGCCACGGCAAAAGCCGCAAAAGCGGCGGCTGCTGCGGCGAAAGCGGCGGTTAAAGCAACCATCGTTGCTATCAAGGTTGCGGTCAAAGCCATTGTTGCCGCCGTTAAATTAGCAATAGCGGCAGTTAAGGCAATAGCGGCGGCTATTGCTGCAGGTGGTTGGGTTGCGGTGGTTGTTATTATCGTTATCTGCTTGATTGCCCTTATCGTTGGTTCTTGCTTCGGGATCTTCTTTTCAAGCGAGGATACGGGTAGCGGTCAGTCGATGCAAACGGTAGTGCAGGAAATTAACACCGAGTACCAAGCGCAGATCGAAACCACCAAGAATAATATCGCCTACGACGTTTTGGAAATGTCCGGCTCCCGTGCTGTATGGGCAGAGGTGTTGTCGGTATATGCGGTAAAGACCACCACCGACCCCGACAATGCCCAAGAGGTTGCTACGATGGATGACTCTAAAAAAGCAATCCTAAAGGATATATTTTGGCAGATGAACGCTATATCCTCCCGCACCGAAACCAAAACCGAAACGGTGATAACCGAAACCGACGATGGACACGGAAATATTGTGCAGACCGAAACGACGGTGACACGAACGTACCTCTATATTACCGTAACCCACAAGACCGCCGATGAAATGGCAACGCAGTTTGGGTTTAACGCCGACCAAAAGAAGCAGCTTAATGAGTTGCTTTCGGAAGATAATAAATCCTTGTGGGCGGCGGTGCTCTACGGCATCAGCACAAGTGATACGCAAATCGTGTCCGTGGCACTTTCCCAAATCGGTGAGGTTGGCGGTCAACCGTATTGGAGTTGGTACGGCTTCGGCTCCCGTGTGGAGTGGTGCGCCTGCTTTGTATCTTGGTGTGCCAACGAGTGCGGATATATTGACAATGGTATCATTCCAAAATACGCAGGATGCGTAAACGGTGTGGATTGGTTCAAAGACCGTGGACAATGGCTTGACGGCTCAGCCGAGCCGGTGGCAGGTATGATTATCTTCTTCGATTGGGACTCTCCCGATGGTGCGTCGGGTCCGCAGGACGGACTTTCCGACCATACGGGTATCGTTCAGAAAGTTGAGAACGGAAAGGTCTATACCGTAGAGGGTAATTCCGGTGATAGTGTTCGCACAAGAGAATACGCCATCGGGCATTACGAAATCCTCGGTTACGGCGTTCCCGCATATTAAAAAAGCAGGAACAAGTCTGTAAAGGCTTGTTCCTGTTGCAATACATAAGTATAATATTTATGAGTATATATGCAAATTCTAAAATCGCACATTTGATATTATCTATAATTGTGGTTATGATATAAGGAGAAAGACACGAGGTGACAAAAATGAGTAAAACATATTTTGATTTACCATCCCGTTTAGAAAGAGATTTTGCAGAGATTGACAGCAAAATTGTAATGAATCTGTATGATACAAACCAAGAATATGCTAAGTTGCAACAGCAGATTTCAGACCTGCAGAAGAATTATTCTTTTATAGAAAACATTATTGAGGGTGATGATGAAATTCATTTATCTAATGACGAACACCAAATTCTTATTCAGTATTTCAAGTTGCGGAATAAGTTGAACGATATGGAACGCCTGCATATTTATTTTTGCGGACATACAGATGCAATAGCATATCTAAAGAGGATTAAAGCTATATAAAGCAAACGGCACGGAAAACCGTGCCGTAAATGCTACCTATTCTTTCGCTTTACATAGTCCACTAACAGTTGCTTCAACTACGGATAGCTCTTTATCATTTAGTTTGTCGAGTTCTGCGTCTAAGCGTCTGCGGACGGAACTTTTCTTGACTTCGTTATTGGGGAATATGTATTCGTCAACCGATACTCCAAATATTGTTACAAGCTGAATGAAAAGCTCCAGACTTGGTTTTTGCCCTTCATTTTCAATCGCTTGCAGATGCCTTGGATCATAGTCAACAATACGGGAAAGCTCATCTCTTGTCATTCCCTTAGCTGTCCTTGCTTTCTTTATTGCTTGTCCTATCGGCATAAAATCGAAGTCAAAGTCATTGTTTCTTGCGTCCATAAACTCACCACCTTCTGTCTTTATAATACTTCCATTATATTTTACAGAAATGAGAGTTCTTATTGAACGGTTTGAAATCTCTTATAGTAAGAGATATTAGTTCCATATACAAGCGATTAAAGTTCACAATCGCACACTTGATGTTATTTGGTCAAACAGATATAATATATATAGTTACATTTGCTCGATCTAAAAAACAAGGTTTGATAGAATTTTGATATTTATGGTTTATGATTATATGATTGAACAGGAGGTGTTCAGTTATGCCTAAAATTCTGATAGTTGACGATGAGCGAGATGTTGTGGAGCTTCTTCGCAATTATTTTGAGCTTAGTGGTTACGACGTGTTGTTTGCATACGATGGTGAAAAGGCGCTTGAAAAAATGAGTCAGAAACCCGATGTAATATTACTCGACGTTAATATGCCAAAACTAAACGGGCTTGAGGTGTGCAAAAAGATTCGGGAATTTGTTTCCTGCCCGATCCTGTTTTTAACAGCTAACGTTGATGATGTTGATAAAATAAACGGCTTTTCTGCGGGCGGGGACGACTATATTACAAAGCCTTTCTCGCTTGATGAATTAGGTGCCCGTGTTTCGGCTCACTTACGTCGTGATATGAGATTACAGAAAAAATCCGATTTGAAATTTAGTGACGATTTGGTTATAGACTATTCCTCAAAAGCCGTCTATTTCAAGGACACACCAATTTCATTTTCCAAAACGGAATTTGACATTATAGAACTGCTTTCCACCAATGCCGGTATCGTTTTTGACAAAGAACGTATATATGATCGCTTATGGGGATTTAACAGCGAAGGCTACTCTATGACGGTAGTTGAACATATCCGAAAGATACGGGCAAAATTTACAGAAGCAGGCTGCAAATCATACATAGCAACAGTATGGGGGTGTGGGTATAAATGGGAAAATTAAGGAAAGCTATTGCAAGAATACCGCTAATGCCCTCACTGATAATCGTTATGTCATTTTTTATCATATTGGCGGTAATTCTTTCAAAAACAACGACGAGTTACGCAAATGAACAAATACAACTCATTCAAGCAAAATATATTGTGTTTGATGAGAAAACCGACGTGGGTGATGAATCAGAGAATAGTGTTGTGCATTATCATTATATAGATCTTCTTCCATTTTCCGAGGAAGATGAACAAGCACATAATTTTTATAAAATAATCTATGAGTATTCCTCTTTTTTCTGGTGTATTGTCAGTATTACGATTGGCGCAGTTATCTTTTATTTCGGTAAGCTGCAAAAGCCGATAAAACTTCTAATAAATGCTTCGGAAAACATTTCCGATGATAATCTCGACTTCGTTATAGATTACAGCGGCAAAGACGAGCTTGGACAGTTATGTTCGTCTTTTGAAAAAATGCGGTTATCGCTGATGGATAATAACCGAACAATGTGGCGAATGGTTGAAGAAAAACGAAAACTCAACAAGGCTTTTTCCCACGAACTCAGAACACCGCTTAC
>JAZRTS010000148.1:0-1183 GCA_045652135.1 Eubacteriales bacterium
CCTGTGGATAATAGCGGCGTACCAATAGTTCCATTGCATCTTCGTTTCCGTTTTTTATTTCACGCACAAGTTCCCAATCGGAATATTCCATCTAACCACCACCTTTCTGTATATATAAACGATGCAGGAACTCAAAAAGGATGAAGTATCATTGAAAAATTTTTGAAATAATACTTTCAGTAATATTTTACGCAGAAAATGTGATTTCTTCAAGGCATTACGTGTAAATAAACAGAATTATAATGGCTAATACTATGAATTGTGTAATCATATCCAAGGAGCAATGTGAACTGTATAATATAAGTATAGGAATTATTATAGCACAAAGGAACGTAGAAACGATGAAAAGACCCGTACCAATTTACGATTTCACAGCGTTCGGGAAGGCTATAAAAGAGGCGAGAACAAAGCGCGGCGAATCCCGCAAGAATGTCAGCGACGATATGGATATATCGCCCCGCTATCTTGCAAACATTGAGAACAAGGGACAACAACCGAGCTTGCAAATCTTTTATGAGCTTGTTACCCGTTACGATATTTCTGTAGATCAATACTTTTTCCCCAACAAGAGCGCAGACAAAAGCACCATGCGCCGTCAGCTTGATACTCTGCTTGACGGAATGAGTGATAAAGGTTTACACATCGTTACGGAAACGGCGAAAGCGGTTGTTGAAGTCGAAAAAGAAAACTAAAACTGAACAGAAACGCGGCAGACTTATTTTTGAGTTTGTCGCGCTTTTTTTATATTTTTCTCCGTTTGTTTGGCAGAATTGCGTTTTGGTTAGTGTATATAGATAAAGGGGATAAAGTTACGTAGCAAGCATAGGAAGTGGGTACCCACTTCCCTATTTTCGCCCTTGCCGCGCTCGCGCTTCGGTTGAAAATTGCTTGTCGGGAAGCGTCCCAAACCCTCGGTCAAAGAAAGGAGAACGTCAGATGAACGGACGGCAAAGAACAGTACAAATCAAGTTCCGTGTAACAGAGGAAGAACGGGCTTTGATTGAACAGAAAATGAAGCTCATACCCACCGACAATATGGCGGCATATCTGCGGAAGATTGCCATTGACGGATATATTATCAAAGTCGATCATACCGACATAAAAGCTATGACGGCAGAGATACAAAAGATCGGCGTAAACGTCAATCAGATAGCCCGCCGCGTCAATGCAATGGGAAACGTGT
>JAZRTS010000149.1:0-3728 GCA_045652135.1 Eubacteriales bacterium
AGATAGGTATACGTTTGACTGTAAACGGTGAAGATAGCACGACTAAAGATACCAAGACGTTCGTTTTCACGGATGTTACAATAAAAAACGTAATGAATTCCAACGGCGGAAAGTTCAATTTATTTGACCGTATGTTCTATGCAAACTTTACGGGAATTGACGATTTTACAAGTGTTACAGCAGAATCGATCGTAATTGCACATGGAACTGTAATCGATTCACATAATAATGTGATCGTTTTGAAGTAATGATGGGGGGAAGAAAATGAAGGAATATATTAAACCCGAGATTGAGATCGTGACATTTGAATCTGAAGATGTTGCGGCGGTAACCGATCTTTACAAAATAAACTTCGACGGCGGAGATATAAGTAACATTCTTAACTTAGGCGAAGAATGGTTCGTATAATGACTGTATTATATGAAGACGGCAGATTATGAAGTGAACTCCATTTAGTTCACAAAAATAGAAAAACATGCACCTCCTATGGTATAATAAAGCCATAGGAGGTGTTATGTTATGGCAAACAAAGGACAACAATCCAACAGTTACAAAAAAGAAACCAAAGAGGAGATTGTGCGCAAGTACATGGGAGGAGGCTTTAATATAATGTTTGCCACATTTGTGGCTGTGGGACGGATTTGCAAGTGTTAGATTTTTCCTGTGAGATTTCAGCCCCGCCGGTAACATGCCCTTATAGGGCTGAACAAACCACCGACTTAGCGTGGTTATGACTTTTGGAAGTATATTTATACGTACAATATGAAAGTTTACAAAATATTATTGACGTAATAGTATGGATACTATATAATTAAAATAGATGGTTGTACCCATAAATTTTATTCATTCATTTGAAAGGAAAGTCAACAAATGAAAAACAGTGCCCTTCGCTTTATAAGCTTTGCAGTATCATTGATAATAATATTTTCTGCGCTTCCTGCGAATTCTTTTGCACTTGAGTTTATGACTGAATCTTATGAAAATGTACTTGCTGAGCCGAGTCTTAACTTATCAGCCGATACATACAATGCACTCGTCTCTGCAATCAACGAGGCAAATACAGCAGGCGGAGCCGTTATAAATTTAACATCGGATATAACGGTAACGGCAGCCTTTCCTGCCATTACATCGGAGATAGTTATAAAGGGGGCATATACACTTCTTCGTAACAGTGCGTACACAGGAAAATTTTTCACTGTAAATTCAGGCGCGACACTTACACTGGACGGCGGTCTTGTAATCGATGGAAATAATGATTGGATATTACATAAAGACATCTTTTTGGAACACATTCGTGTGGGACAATATGATTCAACATTTAAATCGTACATAACACCTGAAAATGATGCCCCCGTTTCAACGAGCAACACATTCATTGTGAGCGGTGTTTTGAATATATATTCCGCAACCGTTAAAAATACTTATTCCAGCCAAAGCCTTATGTATGTTAATACAGGCGGTGCTGTTTATTTGAGGGCAGGATCGCTCATCACTCACAATTACAGAAGTGATAACGCTGCGGTTGCGCATATTTCCACGGGGGCGGTTCTGGAGATGTATGACGGTTCGGTGGTTAAAGAAAACTGCGGTATGCATACAGGCAACAACGGTCAGATATTTGTAGTTGCCGGTGGGATGATAATGCATGGTGGTGAAATATGTGAAAATTACATTTCACTTGCCGGTATAATTATGACACATTACATTGATGATTCTCCATATCCAAGACCGTATTTTGAAATGAACGGCGGTCGTATTTGTCACAATGCTATGCTTGGTGGCGGATGGGGTGATTTGATATATGTACACACTTCCGGAAACAGAGGCTCTGTGGCAACAATAAAAGGCGGAGTTATTGAGGAAAATATCGGGCGTTCCAGTGCGGGTATTCACGGTAACGGAAAAAATGCAAAAGTACAGATTCTCGGCGGTACAGTAAAATTTTTAAAGGGACTTGGTCCCGAGGGTGCGAAAAATCATCCGTTGTGTACGTGCGATGAGCTTCTTATAGGTGAAAATGTAGAGGTTGAGGGAAGCGGAACGACATGCTATATTATCGGTTTAGGTACTACCAATCCTCCGCTTATTCAAAATGACGGCGTGCTTAATTTTTCCACGTATCTTTTTGAACCAAATGTCAATAACGCAATTTTTAATATAACGGGCGACGGCGTGTGGAAAGGTGATGTATTCAGATTCGCCAAAACCACAAAAGGCGGAACAAATGCTATAATAAACAGCGGTACGTTTATCGGTGATTTACAGGTTGATGTCGGATCAAAGCTGACAATAAATAACGGCACATTTTCCGATCTTGAAGCTATTAAATATTTAGCAGACGGACTCGGACTTGCCAAAAATCGCGACGGTACGTACACCGTAACAGATCAAGTGGCTGAGGTGAACGGTGTAGTTTATAATTCTGTAGCAGCGGCACAGGCAGCTGTTAATGAAAACGGCGGGGAAATAAAGCTTTTGGCTATCGCTCCCATTAAAACGACAGTTACGGTTGACAAACCTACGGTGTTTGACCTCAATGGCAATGATATATATACGACAGGTGAAAATGTTATCCCTGTGTTCAGCGTTTTATCTGACTTCACAATCCAGGGAGATGGAATGTTTGATGCTACGGAGTTCGGCTCCGGGGTTCCGTTTTATGTAGGCTCTGCAGATGAAACCGGTGGGCTTACCGTGAAAAGCGGTACGTACCACAGTGACGAAACGATAGTTTCCGTTACAAACGGTTTGTTCACTGCAGAGGGCGGTTATTTTGAAGTAAAACCCGCTGACGGCAATTTTGACAATACACTTAACTGTGATGATGCAAATTATTCAAGCGGTACTGCCAAAATAGAGCTCAAGGGTGGTACGTACAAGGGCTTTGATCCGGAGAACTGTGAAGCTGAAGGGCAGGGGACAAACTTCTGTGAATCTGCTTATGAGTCACTTGATAACCAAAATAACACGTGGCGAGTTGTTTCCAAGACACCCGTATATGTTTGTGTAAATGTACAGACAGGTGTTAAGTATCAGTCGGTTACCCTCGGATTAAGCGAGGCGCAAGCAAATGAAACTGTACAGCTTATCACCTCAACATCAGACGGCGAAGTTGTGCTTCTTCCCGCGACATCTCTTGATCTTAACGGTTATACGCTCACTGTAGATAATATAGTCGGTGTTAACACAACGAGAATATATGACAGCAGAAATAATGCAGAAAATAACTATGAAGCGAGCGGATTGCTTAAGGTAACGGGCACCATGGTGCTTTCGGAAACGAATGAAAAAGCAGTTCCCGTGTACGTGCCTGCTGACGGTGGATATATCTTTGTCGACTTTCTTTTCAACTCAGCGATATGCCCGAATGAGGGGATTTCAAGAGTAGAGATGCTTGTTACATCAAGAACAATGGAGGTAGTAGAGCTTTTAAAAAGCGGTGCCGATCGGTACGGCCTTCAGATAGCTGTGCGATTAACTGTAAATGGAGAAGAACCAAAAGATTTCGTTTACAGTGGTGTTACGATAATGAATGTAATGCGTTCAAATAAGGGAAAATTCAATTTATTTGACCGTATGTTCTATGCAAACTTTACAGGAATTGATGAGTTCAACAGCGTTACAGCTCAGGCTGTTGTGATTTCAAACGGTAATGTTGTTGATATGGGGCCCGTGCTTACCTTAAAGTAAATGAGGGGGAAAGAAAATGAAGGAATATATTAAACCCG
>JAZRTS010000150.1:0-17501 GCA_045652135.1 Eubacteriales bacterium
CGCTTACCGCCCTTTACTTTTCTGTCGGGAGGAGCGATAATGCCGAAATTGGCATTCATCGGCTGAAAATCGGCGCCGTTATAGCCCGAAACGTACTTCGCCATAGAGCCGATGACCGACACATCGGAAAATATAAACCTCTCTTGTCCTTTAGCAAGTCTTGCAGCATTTATTCCGCACAAAAGACCTGAAGCGGAGGATTCGACATACCCCTCAACACCCGTTATCTGTCCTGCAAAGAACAGTCCGTTTGAGCTTTTGACCATATACGTTTCGTCAAGGAAGCCGGGTGAGTTGATGTACGTGTTTCTGTGCATCACGCCGTAGCGCAAGAATTCGGCATTCTGTAAGCCGGGTATCATCGAAAACACCCTTTTTTGCTCACCGAATGTCAGATGTGTCTGAAATCCGACGATGTTGTACATCGTTTTTTCAAGGTTTTCAGCTCTCAGCTGAACTGCCGCATACGGCTCATGTCCCGTCTTGGGGTCTGTAAGTCCGACAGGCTTCATCGGGCCGAACAAAAGCGTTTCAAAGCCTCGCTTTGCCATGACCTCGACGGGCATACAGCCCTCAAACACGTTCGGCTCTTTTTCAAAGCCGTGAAGCTCTGCTGTGTCTGCCGTTATAAGCGCATTGTAAAATGCCTCATATTCTTCCCTTGTCATCGGGCAGTTTATATATGCCGCCTCGCCTTTATCGTAGCGTGACTGCTCAAAGGTGATATCACGGTCGATACTTTCCGCCGACACAATGGGGGCGGCGGCATCGAAAAAGTGAAGTCCTTCACCAGCCAAAGCCTTTATCTTCTCGCTTAAAGCGTCGGAGGTAAGAGGGCCTGTTGCAATAACGGTCACACCGTCGGGAATTGCCGTGACCTCACCTGAAATTACCTCGATGTTTTCGTTGTTTTTTATTTCGTTTGTTATATATGAAGAAAATTTATCTCTGTCAACTGCAAGAGACGCGCCTGCAGGCACGCTTGTCGCATCCGCCGCACGCATTATAAGCGAGTCAAGACGGCGCATTTCTTCCTTTAAAAGCCCAACGGCATTGAATATCTGCAGCGAACGAAGCGAGTTTGAACAAACAAGCTCCGCAAACAGATCACTTTTATGCGCAGGTGACTTTTTTTCGGGCTTCATTTCATAAAGCCTTACCTTGACGCCTCTTTTGGCTATCTGATAAGCCGCCTCGCACCCTGCAAGACCTGCGCCGATTACGTTTACATACTCACTCATTTGCAGTTCTCGTTCAGGCATACGTCCTCGCCCGATTTCTTTGTAAACATCGATGCGCCGCATTTCGGGCACTTTTCCTTTGACGGTGCGTGCGATGTCGTAAAATCGCACTTCGGTGCATTTGCACAAGCGAAATACTCACGGCGTCCGTGCTTTTTCTTCACAACGCTTCCTCCGCACTTGGGGCAGGCAGCACCCGTCGGCTCCGTCTTCTGAAGCGTGTTTTTGCAGGAGGGGAAATTTTCGCAAGCGTAAAACTCACCGTAAGGGCCGCTTCTTATGACCATAGCACCACCGCACTTTTCGCACACCATATCTGTCTTTACGATGGGTGTTTTTTCCTTTTCGGGTATGACGTTGCCGTTTTTGTCTATCTTCTTTGTGTTCTTGCACGTCGGGTAATTGGGGCAAGCGGCAAAGTCACCGTATCTGCCCGATTTTATTACCATCGTTGCGCCGCACTTGTCACAGATGATGTCTGTTTCCTCATCTGCATACTTGTATTTTTTGCCCTTGACTGTCGCCTCGGCTTTTTCAAGCGTTACGCTGAAATCACGCCAGAAGCTGCCTAAAACGTCCTGCATGCTCTCTGTACCGTGGGAAATATTGTCAAGGGAGTTTTCCATATTTGCCGTGAATTTATAGTCAACTATGTCGGAGAAAAAGTCCGTCATAAGCTGTGTGGTCACCTCGCCGAGTGACGTGGGCGCAAGAGATTTGCCCGAACGCTTGACGTAATTTCTTGCAACGATAGTCGTGATGATGGGTGTGAACGTACTCGGACGGCCTATGCCCATTTCCTCAAGCTGTTTAATAAGCGATGCTTCCGTGAATCTTGCGGGAGGCTCTGTGAAATGCTGTTTTTTCACAAGGTCGAGGAGCTTCAGACCGTCGCCCTCGTTTACCTCGGGAAGCTTTACGCCACGTTCTTCGTCAACGCTGTCCTCTGTTTCCTCGTAAACAGCCATATAGCCCTTGAATTTTACGGTGTAACCGCTGGCGCGGTAGTTATATATTCCCGCATTTATGTCAAGGCTTACCGTGTCAAGCTCCGCCGATGCCATCTGGCTTGCAACGAATCTGTCCCAGATGAGCTTGTAAAGACGGTACTGATCCGCCGTCAGCTTGTCTTTGATAAGCTTCGGGGGGAAGTCGAGAGACGACGGACGGATGGCTTCGTGCGCATCCTGCGCGCCTGCCTTGGCCTTGAACACTCTTGCCTTTGCCGGCAGGTATTTTTTGCCGTATTCACGGTCGATATGCTCACGGAGCGATGAAAGCGCCGTGTCGGAGATACGGAGCGAGTCCGTTCTCATATAAGTGATAACACCCTGCGTTCCGCCAAGCTCCGCGCCGAGGTTGATACCCTCGTAAAGCTCCTGTGCTACCTTCATCGTTCTCTGCGAACGGAAGTTGAGCTTCTTTGAAGCCTCCTGCTGGAGTGTTGACGTGATGAACGGAGGCTGGGGATTTTTATATTTGAGTGTCTTTTTGACACTTGATACCACAAAAGGCTCTTTTTTGCTTCCTTCCTCGACAGACTGCGCTTCCACAGCACTCGTTATCTCTGTTTTCGTGCCGTTTATACCGACGAAACGCGCCTTGAAAACGTCACCGCTGTTTGTTTCCAGCTCACTTTCAAGCGTCCAGTATTCCTTGGGAATAAATGCACGTATCTCGTTTTCTCTGTCAACGATGATTTTTGTCGCAACAGACTGCACACGGCCTGCGGAAAGACCGCTTTTTACAGTCTTCCACAAAAACGGACTGAGCTTATAGCCCACTATTCTGTCAAGAATTCTTCTTGCCTGCTGTGAATCGACAAGATTCATATTTATCTTGCCGGGGTTTTCAATGGCACGGCGTACGGCTTCCTTTGTAAGCTCGTTGTACGTGACACGGCTCGTTTTCGCCTCGTCACATTCAAGCGCCGTGGCAAGGTGCCAGGCTATCGCCTCACCCTCACGGTCAGGGTCCGTTGCCAGGAATATTTCATCAGCCTGCTTTACTTCCTTTTTAAGGCTGTTTATAAGCTCGCTTTTATCTCTTATATTTACGTATTTTGCTTTGAATCCGTTTTCAATATCGACTCCGAGAGTGCTTTTCGGTAAGTCCTTGACGTGACCGACCGATGCCACTACCTTGTATCCTGAGCCGAGATATCCTTTGATTGTTCCCGCCTTACCGGGTGATTCTATGATAACAAGCTTTGACATTTCTGTCCCTTTCTGTTGATTATTTTTCGTTCATTTCATATGGGAAAAATAATAAATATTTTAAAATTGAAAATGATGACGGTGCGCCCCTGTGTCCACAGGGCAGTTTGTGTGTAGTTCGCTATACGACAACGGTCTGCTTCAAACCCATTTAAACAAGCCTCCGCCTTCGGGGAAGGCGTAAATAAATTAAACGAATATGAGTTTGAAACACCTCATCCGTCAGGCTTCGCCTGCCACCTTCTCCCACCGGAGAAGGCGTTTAATCTATTACCTATTTATTCGTTTTTGCCATTTCCCACATTATTATCGACGATGCAACGGCGGCATTAAGCGATTCTGAATGTTCCTGTATCGGAATTATTACAGAGCCCGTGCAAAGGTCTATGATTTCCTCCGAAAGGCCGTTTCCCTCGTTTCCTATGACGAAGGCTGTCTTTTCGTTCATTTCGACATCGCGTATGTCACGGCTGTCGTGATGAAGCGCCGCCGCATAAACGGAAAATCCGTTTTCGCGAAGCTCCTTTACGGCATCTGCTGTGGGCTTTGTTATGAGGCTTTGTGAAAATGCCGCACCCATAGCGCCTCTTTGCACCTTGGGCGAGTAAACGTCCGCGCAGTCGGGCGACGCGATTATAAGCCCCGTGCCGAATGCGTACGCAGTTCTTATCACCGTACCCATATTTCCGGGGTCTCTTACGCTGTCAAGTATTATGACACCGCCCTTGATACCTTCACATAATGTATTATTATATATTTTATCTATTTTTTCCGATTTGTCAATACACCCCATTATGCACACGATGCCGTCGGGGGATTCATCACCGCTGATTTTTTTCAAAATTTCATCATCTGTCAAAATAATTTCGGCAGTTTGACCAATTTTTTCAAAAATATCACGGCAAAATTCTTCATTTTTATCAAGAAAATTTTTTGTTACAAAAATTGTTTTTGCATGAATACCGCAAAGAGATGCCTCTGCTGTAAGCTTTCTTCCGACTACAAGATATTCACCGTATTCCTCACGGTATTTTTTCTTCAAAAGCTTCGATGCGTGCATTACGCGCGGGTTGCTTTTGCTCGTTATAAGCTCCAAAAAAACGCCTCCTTTTAAAAATGTTGCAGTTTATACCATACCACAGAGGGAAAATTTTTTCAAGTGTAAAGAAAAATTTTAACATTTTGATAGGTTTGCAAACGGCGCATCCCCGGCCCCCCCACCGGGGGATGCGCATATTTCCTGCGGAAATATAAATGAGCATAGTCGTTGCGGTGGATGAGGTGCTAAACGCCTTCTCCAGCGGGAGAAGGGGGACCACGATAGTGGTGGATGAGGCGTTATGAAATGGGTTTGAAACGGGTGGTGTAGTTCGTGCGAGTCACGAACTACTTGGCGCCATCCCCTACGGCATCACCCCGAATTAAACAATTAAAACAAACCCCATAATTTGTAGGGGTCGTGCGCCCGGTAGTTCGTGGCTACCACGAACTACACGACCCGAATGAAGTGAACAAAAATGGCTTTGAAGACACCTCATCCGTCGGCTTCGCCGCCACCTTCCCCCGCTGGGGAAGGCATTACACCGCCCCTACAACAACACCACCCCGAATGAAACGCACGGGAACGTGATACATTCCACAAATTATTAATTTAACATTAATAATATTTTATTGAATGGGTTGTAATTTTTATGTTAAAATAAGATAATGGAGAGTTTTGGGTGTATAGCAGTTAATTTTGCACACAAACGGTGATTTTATGTGTGAAATTAAGTGTTATGCACAAACAACTACTTCAAATATTAATTTAAAGGAGCATAAAATGTTCGAAAATTTCAAGGTTTTTAATTATGAGCTTGCAGGCCGCCCTCTCGTTATCGAAACGGGCAAAATGGCAGGTCTTGCAAACGGTTCTTGCTTGGTAAGATACGGTGAAACATCTATTCTTGCCTGCGCAACGGCATCTGCAAAACCCCGTGACGGTATCGATTTTCTCCCTCTTTCCGTTGATTTTGAGGAAAGACTTTATTCTGTCGGAAGAATCCCCGGCGGTTATTTCAGACGTGAGGGTAAGCCCACGGAAAAGGCAATACTCACTTCCCGCGTTATCGACAGACCTATCCGTCCTCTTTTCCCGAAGGATCTCCGCAACGACGTAAACCTTTCTTTGACAGTTCTCAGCGTTGACCACGACTGTTCACCTGAAATTGCCGCAATGATCGGTGCATCTGTTGCACTTTCCATTTCCGATATTCCGTGGAACGGCCCTATCGGCGGTGTGTTCGTAGGTATGGTGGGTAATGAATTTATCATCAACCCCACAGCAGAACAGAGAGAAAAGAGCACGCTTGAGCTCACAGTAGCAGGTAGTGCAAAGAAGGTCGTTATGATCGAGGCAGGCGCTAAGGAAATATCCGACGAGGATATGTTCGCCGCAATTCTTCTTGCACATGAGGAGATCAAGGGCATCTGCGCATTCATCGATTCCATCGTTGCCGAAATAGGCAAGCCCAAGTTTGAATATGAGCAGCACGACGTAGACCATGACCTTTACGATGCAATCGAAAAGTTCTGCATCGAGGATGTCAAGAAAGCGCTTGACACGGACGACAAGAAGGTACGCGATGCCGCGCTCAACGTTATCACAAACGCAGTTTACGAAAAGTTTGACGAGCAGTATCCCGATTCCCACGCAATGATGGACGAATGTCTGTACAAGCTTCAGAAGTTCATCGTACGCCGTTGGCTCCTCGACGAGGGCAAGCGTGTTGACGGCCGCCGTCTTGACCAGATCCGTCCCCTTGCGGCTGAGGTCAAGCTTCTTCCCCGTGTACACGGAAGCGGTATGTTCACAAGAGGTCAGACACAGGTTCTTACAATAGCAACACTCGGTTCTATCAGCGATATGCAGATACTCGACGGTATCGATGAAGAAGAATCAAAGAGATATATGCACCACTACAACATGCCCGGCTATTCTGTAGGCGATGCAAAGGCATCAAGAAGCCCCGGCAGACGTGAGATCGGCCACGGTGCGCTTGCTGAGCGTTCACTCGTTCCCGTTCTTCCCTCCGTTGAAGAATTCCCCTACTCCATAAGACTTGTTTCCGAGGTTATTTCCTCCAACGGTTCAACATCACAGGCTTCCGTCTGCGGTTCAACTCTTGCGCTTATGGACGCAGGTGTTCCGATCAAGGCTCCCGTTGCAGGTATCTCCTGCGGTCTTATCACAGAAGGCGACAGATGGATGACTATGATAGACATTCAGGGACTTGAGGACTTCTTCGGCGATATGGACTTCAAGGTTGCAGGTACACACAAGGGTATCACATCCATTCAGATGGACTTGAAGATTGACGGTCTTACACCCGAGATCATCAGAGAAGCTCTTGCTACAACTCACAAGGGCAGAGATTATATCATCGACGATATCATTCTCAAGGCTATAGACAAGCCCCGTGACGAGGTTTCCGAATACGCACCCAAGATGATCTCAATGCAGATCAACCCCGACAAGATCCGTGAAGTTATCGGCTCCGGCGGTAAGACAATTCAGAAGATAACAGGCGAAACAGGCGCTAAGATCGACATCGAGGATGACGGCTCCATATTTATCCTTGCTGTCAACAAGGCAAGCTGTGAAGCGGCTAAGGCTATGATCGATGCTATCGTATTCGAGCCTGAAGTAGGCTGCTGCTACACAGGTAAGGTTACAAGAATCATTCCTATCGGCGCATTCGTTGAAATTGCCCCCGGCAGAGAAGGACTTGTACACATCTCCAAGCTTGATACAAAGCGCACGGAAAAGGTTGAAGACGTTGTCGCCGTAGGCGACGTTGTAACTGTCAAGTTCCTCGGAACAGACGACAGAGGCAGACTTAACCTTTCCAGAAAAGATGCTCTTACAAAGGTAAGCCTTAACTGAAAAACAGGTAAAAAATATTGAAAAAAAGCTTTGACAGACGGCGTGCCGTAATGACCAAAAAGGCATACCGCAAGGCATACGGCACGTCTGTTTTGACCGTTGCCATTATAGTGATGCTTGTTGTCGTAATCATAACTCTTTCGGTTATAATCGCAAGAAATCACAAGAACAACGGAGATATACCTGCCGCGGATAATGTAACAGGACAGCTGACCGACGCGCATACCGAAGCGCCCGAAACGGACGAACCGTTTGATTATTCATTATATAAAACGGTGGCGTGTACCGATAAGGAGCTTACGCGAGGCTCGCTCATACTGGTCAACCGAAATTATCAGTATGATTTTTCCGACAGTATTCCGCTGATAAACCTCTTTAACAACAAAGACCGCCATTATACGGTGGCAACTTCCGATATCGCGCTTGCGACGGAGGCTTTCACGGCTCTTGGCAAAATGACAGGTGCGTTTTATACGGAAACGGGTAAAGACATTCTGCAGATAACGGCAGGACACAGAACGAAAAAACAGCAGGAGGATTTTTATTCCTCAATGGTTTCAAGTCCTGAAGATGCCGATTATTACGAAATTGCAGGATTTTCCGACCATCATACGGGATATTCGTTTGACGTAAAGCTGTATTTGGGCGACGGTACGTCGCTTTCGTATGCCAAACACGCTCAGGAGCATGCCCCGTGGATAGTGGAAAACCACTACAAATACGGATTTGTTATGCGTTACCCAGGCGACAAGACCGATCATACGGGAATAGTCGCGGAGGGCAACCATTTCCGATACGTCGGAATTCCTCATTCATTTTATATGCATGAAAATAATCTGTGTCTTGAGGAATACGTTTCTTTTCTTAAAGGCTTTTCCGTCGAAGCACCGTTGCGTATAATGACGGGCGGTAAAACGTATTACGTTTACTATACGCAGAAGACCGCCGACTCAACGGACGTGTACGTACCGATCGAGGGCGAATATACGATATCGGGCAACAATACAGACGGATTTATAGTAACGTATTACCAAAGTTAAAAAGTTAAATATTATTATTCATTATAAATGACACAATCGCCAAGCGACGGTGTCATTTTTCATTTTACAAATTATTGGGTTTATTTTCATTCAATTCTAACGTGACAACCGCCCCGTTACCATCATCAATTTTCCACTTTCAACTTTCAACTTTCCACTGTCCACTTTCCACTTTCCACTTTCCACTATCTATCCCCCGAATGAAATAAAAGGAATCAGCGTTGCATAGACATCACAAATGTAAATTTTGTGTATATAAAATTTTAAATCACGTTTTTCTGCACTTATTTCGTATTGACAACTATTTTATTTTATGATATACTTGCCGTACCTCTGCGGTGACGTCCGCCGAGGGAGGCTTTCATAAAGCGTACCGCCGTCATCTTCGGGCGGATATGCTTTAAATCAAACAGGAGGTGCCGAAATGAGAGAAAAAATCACACTTGCCTGCACAGAATGCAAGCAGCGTAACTACGACAGCAAAAAGAACAAGAAGAATACTCCCGACAGACTTGAGCTGAATAAGTACTGCCGCTTCTGCCGCAAGCACACTCTTCACAAAGAAACTAAGTAAGGAGCGTACAAGAGGAAAATGGCTGAAAAAGAACTGAACAACGAAATCGAAAACGTTGAAAACACAGCTGACGAGTCCAAAAAGGACAAGGACAGCAAGAAGCCCGAAAAGAAAAAGGGCCCCGGTATTGGCAAAAAGATCCTCAACGCTTTTAAAGACTACAAGGGCGAGATCAAAAAGATCACTTGGCCCACACCTAAGCAGACGTTGCACAACACACTCGTTGTTATCGGCGCTATGGTGCTCGTAGGCATATTCGTATTTTTGCTTGATACCGCTTTTTCCGAAGTGGTTGAACTCCTCGCCGGAATAGGTAAATAATCTACTGAAAATAGGAGGTAATTCCCTATGATGGACGATTACTCTCTCGATCCTAAGTGGTATGTTGCTCACACCTATTCGGGATATGAGAATAAAGTAAAAGATAATATTGAAAAGATCGTCGAAAACAGAAATCTTTCCGATGTTATCGTTGACGTAAGGATCCCCATGGAGACCGTTGTGGAGATGGACGGCGACCAGAAGAAGGAATCCGAAGCTAAAATGTTCCCCAGCTACGTGCTTGTGAAAATGGTTATGAACGATGCTACATGGCACGTTATCAGAAACATCACAGGCGTTACGGGCTTCGTCGGCCCCGGCTCAAAGCCTGTCGCGCTGACAGATGCTGAAGTAGCCGCTTTGGGAATTGATCTTGGAAACGGAGAAGAAACGTCCGTTCGCAAGACGACCTCGCTCGGCTTTGCCGTGGGAGATACGGTCGCTATCAGAGAAGACGTACTGTTCGGAGTAAATACGGCAACAGTCACATCAATCTCGCCCGACCTCAAGAAAGTCACCGTCACAGCTGTAATGTTCGGCAGAGAAACGCCCATTGAGCTTGATGCCGCTGACGTTAAGCCTTTGAAATAAAGGCATTCCGCAGAACACTGCGGTAAATGTGGGAGGAAGAAAATTCACTTATCATCTTCCGAACAACCACATGGGCAGAATAATAAACTATTCTGCTACGGAAAGGAATCGGTAAACATAAAATGGCTAAGAAAATAATGGCTTATGTTAAGTTGCAGTTGCCTGCAGGCAAAGCAACACCCCAACCCCCTGTTGGTCCGGCTCTCGGTCAGCACGGTGTTAACATCGCAGCATTTACAAAGGAATTCAACGAAAGAACAAAGAATGACATCGGTCTTATCATCCCCGTAGTTATCACTATCTACGCTGACAGATCCTTCTCATTCATCACAAAGACTCCCCCCGCAGCAGTTCTTATAAAGAAGGCTGCAGGTATCGAATCCGGTTCTGCTGCTCCTAACAAGACAAAGGTAGCAAAGATCACAAAGGAACAGGTTCAGAAGATCGCCGAAACAAAGAAGCCCGACCTTACTTCCGGCTCACTTGAAGCAGCTATGAGTATGATCGCAGGTACTGCACGCAGTATGGGCATCACAGTAGAGGACTAAGGGAGGTAGACGAAAATGTTTAAAGGTAAGAAATATACAGACAGCACAAAGCTTATCGACAAGTCTAAGTTTTATGATTCTGGCGAAGCGCTCGCACTTGTTTGCCAGACAGCAAAGGCAAAGTTCGATGAAACAATCGAGCTTCACGTTCGTCTCGGCGTTGACAGCCGTCACGCTGACCAGCAGGTAAGAGGCGCTGTCGTTCTCCCCAACGGTACAGGTAAGACTGTTCGTACACTCGTTTTCGCAAGAGGCGACAAGGCAGAAGCTGCTAAGGCAGCAGGCGCAGACTTCGTAGGCGCTGAAGATATGGTTGCAAAGATAACACAGGAAAACTGGTTTGATTTCGACGTTGTTATCGCATCCCCCGACATGATGGGCGTTATCGGCCGTCTCGGTAAGGTTCTCGGTCCTAAGGGACTTATGCCTAACCCCAAGGCAGGTACTGTTACTCCCGACGTTGCTAAGGCTGTTACAGAAGCTAAGGCAGGTAAGATCGAGTACAGACTTGACAAGACAAACATCATCCACTGCCCCATCGGTAAGGCTTCCTTCGGTGCAGAAAAGCTCACAGAGAACTTTGACACACTTATGGGCGCTATCATTAAGGCAAAGCCCGCAGCTGCTAAGGGTCAGTACCTCAAGAGCGTTAGCATCGCTTCCACAATGGGCCCCGGCATCAAGATCAACACATCTAAGCTCGGCTAATATAGTCTGAAATTATAATCACCGTTTTGCAAAAAACGGTGATTATGTCATTTTCGATAATATAGTACGGTATTTTACCGTATGAAATTGGAAATAATGGGGGTTACCCTCTCCGTCATCTTCGATGACACCTCCCCCGTGCCGACGTTCCTTACGGCGGTGGGAGGCATACCCAATTAATCAAGCCCTGTAGGGGAGGATATTATACTCCCTCATAAAAAATTAAACGCCTTCTGTAGGGGTTGGCGCCCAAGTAGTTCGCGGCAAGCCACGAACTACACAACCCGAGCAATAAACCTTCTCAGAAATAACTTGGGGAAGGTGTTTAGTAGTAGAGGATATTATCCTCCTGCAAGAAACGAAAGATAAAAAGCGCCATCGCCCACCCCCCACAGTTGACAGGCAATTCGCCTGTCAACTGCCTTGGGCGATATGGCGCACACCGCAAGCGGTGTATGAGGTGATTAAACGCCCTCTGCAGGGGACGAAGTAGTTCGTGGTTCACCACAAAACTACACGTCCCGAATAAATTACCAAAACGGGGCGTCTCGCCCTGATTAAATCAACGTAAATGTTTTTCGCACTTTCCGTTGCGAATACATAAAAACAACATTTGAAAGGAAAAAATTAAAATGAAAAAGATTATTTCTTTAGTTTTGACACTTTGCCTTGCTGCTTCATTTGCAGCTTGCTCAAACGACGGCGCTGATACAACAGCAGCTGACAAAGACACAGCAGCAGCTACAGACGCTGCTACAGATGCGGCTACTGATGCTGCTACTGACGCTGAAACAGACGCTGCAACAGACGAAGTAACGGATGCAGCTACTGATGCTGTAACAGAAGCTCCTGCTAACCCCGAAGATACCGCAAAGGCTATCCTCGGCACATGGAAAACATCCTTTGACTTTTCCAAAATCTTGAATGAAAGTCTCACAGCAAGCGCTCCCGGCGTCACAATTCCCGAGATCACAGGCCTTGTATTGGATGTACTTTACGAGCTTAAAGAAGACGGCACAAGCAAGATGACGATCACAGAAGAGTCTGTAAACGCGGCTATCACAAATTGCAAGCCTTCACTCAAGGCAGCGCTTGAAGCACTTTACACAGCTATGGCTGCCCAGAACAATATGACACTTGAAGATCTTTTCACAGGCCTCGGAATGACTCTCGATGATCTTGTTGACCAAACTCTTGCTTCATTCACAGGTATGGCAGATTCAATCGAAAGCAAATTTATGGTTGAAGGCAACAAGCTTTACGATGAAGTAGATGAAAACGGTGAGTTCGACAAAACACAGTACACCGTATTCACACTTGAAGACGGTAAGCTCACATTCACGGAAATGGTTGCAGGTGAGGAAACCAACATGGCTATGCTTGGTGATTTTCTCCCCCTCGTTTTCGAAAAGCAGTAATTGAATAATATCATTTGATAAACTAAGAGCACCGCAAAAGCGGTGCTCTTTATTTATGTTTACGTTCTTCCGAACCGTCTTTCGACGGATGATTTCGTCATAATAAACGCCACGGGACGTCCGTGCGGACAATGTGTTATTTCGGGGCAAGCCATAAGACGGTCAACGAGTGCTTCAAGCTCCTCGCGCGTGTTCAAGTCACCCGCCTTTATCGCCGCCTTGCAGGCTGACTGATAAAGTGCCTTTTCGTACAAAAGGTCACGTGAGGTGACGGCATTGCCCGTGCCGCTTGACAGCTCACCTAAAATCGTGATGAACAGGTCAACTGCCGCGCCCTCTGTAAGGTTTGACGGTATCTCGTTTACCGTCGCCATACCTGAGGTTATTTCGTACGAAAATCCCGTTTTTGTTATCTCCTCGCGGTATTCATCACCTGCCGAGGCTTCCTCGTCAGACAGCGGTATTTCAAGCGGTATCATCAGCATTTGCGAATATCCTGCTTTTATTTTAACACCCAGCTTCAGCTCCTCAAAAATTATCCGTTCGTGCGCCGCGTGCTTGTCGATTATGTACGCTTCATCACCCGACTCAACGATAAGATACGTGTTGAATATTTCGCCCTTCAGCTTATATTCACCCTTGAGCTTCGTCGGCTTGTACTCCTCGTTTTCCTCTGTTTTCGCAGGTTCGGGGGACTTCACCTCAGCCTTTACGCGCTCATCCGTCTTCACAGCCTCACTTTTTTCGGGAAGTGTTACATCGGGGGATCTGAGCGTTTTTGAAAACACGGGCACGTCAAGATCGTTCGGGATATATTCATCATCGACCGTCTTGAAGCTGTCGGGGACGTATTTTTCCGTCACAGCAGGACTTTTCTCTGTTTTTTGGAATTCTGTCGCTGTTTTTTGGGATTCTGTCGCTGTTTTCGGAGATTCTGCCGCTGTTTTCGGAGATTCTGTCGCTGTTTTCGGAGATTCTGCCGCTGTTTTTTCCGTGGGCTTTGTCGTCCGGGCGGTATTTTCAAATATACCCTCCTGCGATATCTGCCGTTTTTGCAAGCTCTCCGCGCGTCCGTCCTCAACGGGTGTAAAACGCACCTGCGGTTTTGAAATATCCTCAATTTTAAGTGTCGGGCGCTGTGTGCTTTTGTCAACAGCATCCTTTACGATAAGGTAGACGGCATCAAAAACAGCCTTTTCATTTGAAAATTTTATCTCCGTCTTTGCAGGATGCACGTTTACATCGACAAATCCCGGGTGGATATTCACATTGAGCACGGCTGTGGGGAATTTTTCCGTCGGCACATACGACTGCACCGCCGCTTCAAGTGCGGCTTGTATGCTTCTGTTTTTAACGTATCTGCCGTTGACGAAAAATATCTGCATATTTCTGTTAGGTCGGGAATTTGCAGGAGTACCCACATACCCGAAAACGTCAATTCCGTCAGCCTGTCCGTCAATTTCAAGCAAATTATTTGCAAATTCACGGCCGAAAACGGAATAAATAGCATTTTTCAGCTTTCCGTCAGCCGTTGTTCTGAAACGAAGTGTATTGTCTGAAATAAAAGTCACCGATATTTCGGGGTGTGACAGCGCCGTTTTTTCACATATAGACATAACTGCCGAGGCTTCCGTCGAGTCCTTTTTCAAAAACTTTCGCCTTGCAGGGACGTTTCCGAAAAGCTCCTCAACGATAACGCTCGTGCCGTCGGCACAGCCCGTTTCCTCAACCTTTGAAACGGTTCCGCCGTGGCTTTCAAGCACGTAGCCCATACCGCCCTTTTGCTTCGTTATAATGCGCAGACGTGACACGGAGGCAATAGCGGCAAGCGCTTCGCCTCGAAATCCGAGCGTTTTTATCATATTCAAATCGTGTCTTGTCTTAATTTTGCTCGTTGCGTGGCGCAAAATACACACGGGCAAGTCGTCCTTTGACATACCGCACCCGTCATCCGTGACACGGATAAGGCTGACACCGCCGTTTTTTATTTCAACGGTGATGTTTTCAGCCCCTGCATCTATTGAGTTTTCAATAAGCTCCTTAACGACGGAAGCAGGGCGCTCGACAACCTCGCCTGCGGCGATAAGGTTGGCAACGCTTATATCAAGTACGTTAATATTTCCCATAATTACAGTAAACTTTTCAGCTTTCTTAAAATATCAAATGCGTCAACGGGGGTTATGATGTTAAGGTCAACTCCCCTTAATTTTTCACGTATTTCGTCATTTGCAACGCTTTCAAGCGAAATGTTGAAGTCCTCAATGCTTTGGACTTCCTTTTTTCTTATGCTGTCGGGTGTGCCCGACTCAATGGCTGACAGTATCTCCTTTGCGCGCTTGATGACGGGTGCCGGAACTCCTGCCAGCTTCGCAACTTCAATTCCGTAGCTTTCGTCAGCCGCGCCTCTTACTATCTTACGTAAGAAAATGAGGTCATCTCCTCGCTTTTTAGCGGCGATATTATAGTTTACAATGCCCTCGTTCGTGTTTTCAAGCTCTGTCAGCTCGTGATAGTGCGTTGCAAAAAGTGTCTTCGCGCCGAGCTTTTTGCCTGCGGTATATTCAGCCGTCGCACGTGCGATGGACATACCGTCATAGGTCGACGTGCCTCTGCCGATTTCATCGTAGATGATAAGGCTTCGCTTCGTTGCATTTGAAAGAATATATGCAACCTCGTTCATTTCAAGCATAAACGTCGATGTGCCCGATGCCAGATCGTCGCTTGCGCCGACACGTGTGAACACCTTGTCGCAGATGCCTATGCGCGCGGAGTCGGCAGGAACGTAAGAGCCTATCTGAGCCATAATGACGATGAGCGCATTCTGTCGCATATACGTTGATTTACCTGCCATATTCGGGCCTGTTATCAGCATAAGACGGTTCAAATTCGTGTCAAGAAGCGTATCGTTCGGAACGAACGTGCCGAATGAAAACTGCTCAACAACAGGGTGTCGTCCGCCCTCAATGACTATCATATCGGACAAGTCAACCTCAGGGGCGGTGTATCTGTTTTTGACCGCAACAGAGGCAAGGGAGAGATACACATCAAGCTCCGACAGCTTCGATGCAACATCACGTATGCGTATGATATTTTCATTTACAAAGTCGCGTATGTTGCAGAAAATGTCATATTCGAGCTTGACTATTTTATCCGATGCGCCGAGAACCGTGGCTTCAAACTCCTTCAGCTCCTCGGTGATAAATCTCTCGCAGTTTGCAAGAGTTTGCTTTCTTATGTATCTTTCGGGAACATCGGCAAGATTTGACTTTGTTACTTCTATGTAATAGCCGAAAACACGGTTGTAAGCCACACGGAGCGTTTTTATGCCCGTTGCTTCCCTTTCCGTTTCCTCAATTCTCGATATCCAGTATTTGCCGTCCTTCATCACACTGCGGAGCTTGTCCACGTTACCGTCGAAGCCGTCCTTTATAATTCCGCCCTCACGTACGGAAAAAGGCGGATCGTCAACGATTGCACGGCAAATGACGTCCTTGATGTCGCCAAGCTCATCAAGCGTCATATATATTTCGTTAAGTCTTTGTGAGGGAAGATCTTTGATTATTTCCTTTATTTCGGGTATCTTGTCAGCCGTTTGCGCTATGGCACGCAGGTCTTTACCCGATGCCGTGCCGTAAACGACCTTTGTACCGAGTCGCTCCAGATCAAGCACGGAGCGAAGAAGCTCACGTAATTCCTCACGTGCGTGAAAATCGTTATAAAACGCTGTGATGGCGCTTTGTCTTTTCATTATGTCGGAAACGGAGTAAAGCGGTTCTTCTATCCACTTGCGCAAAAGTCTTGCACCGCCCGACGTTCTGGTGTCGTCAAGCACCCACAAAAGCGAGCCTTTTTTGCCGCCTCGCATAACCTCGCAAAGCTCCAAAGAACGGCGCGTGGATATGTCCATCTGCAGATACTGTTCCCCATCGTAGAGCTTTATTTCGTTTATGTAGGAAATATCGGTCTTCTGCGTTTCGGCAATATACGAAAGCAGTGCGCCCGATGCGCTGACGGAAAGCGGAGAAACATCTGAAAATCTGACGTCACGGAACTGCTTTTCGCACGTTTTGTAACATTCGGAATACTCGAATCTCTCGTCGTATCCGTAGTTTGCCATGCACAAAAGACGCTTTGAAAAATACTCGTCAAGAGTGGGATATTTCCCCTTTTCAAAGTTCAGTATGACCTCGCACGGCGAATATGCGCCCATTTCATTCATTACGAACTTGACGGGATCGCCGCCCGAATTCGACGAGGAAAAATATCCCGTTGAAATATCGGCAAAGGCGACAGACGCCCCCTCTGCGCTTATGTAAACAGAAGCGATGTAATTGTTTTTTTCATCGTCAAGCATACCCGACTGCGTAAGCGTGCCGGGGGTAATGATGCGTATTATCTCACGCTTAACGATGCCTTTAGCTGTGGCAGGGTCTTCCGTCTGCTCGCAAATTGCGACCTTGTAGCCCTTTGAAACGAGCTTTGAAATGTACCCCTCAACACTGTGATACGGCACACCGCACATCGGCGCACGCTCAGCCTCTCCGCAGTCACGGCCCGTAAGCGTCAGCTCCAGCTCACGCGAGGCGGTCTTCGCATCGTCAAAGAACATTTCGTAAAAGTCCCCCAGACGGTACATAAGTATCGCATCGGTGCAGGTATTCTTTATTTCAAAATATTGCCGCATCATCGGTGTCATACCGTGTCACTCCTTAATAATTAATTTTCCCCATTTCATCGGGTTTTCGTAAATGTATTTTACGTGTTTTTCGTAATCCTCACGGTTACGTATTATGTGGTCGAAATATCCTCTTTGAAAAATATTTTCTCCGATTTCTTTTGCACAGAATCTTTTAAATGTCGAGATAATATGAGGTATCATTTCATTTGTAGGGGTCGGCGCCCTCGACGACCCGGAAATA
>JAZRTS010000151.1:0-4870 GCA_045652135.1 Eubacteriales bacterium
TATACTCTCATCTCGGCTTCCAGAATGAACGTTCCTGACTCAATGTGGGATCCCGATTGGTTTGAATATTCGACAGCTCAAATGGAAAAAGAATCCACGGGAATGTTTATGCTGATTCCCGGTATATTTGTCACAGTTGTAGGTTGTATGGTACGTTTCGTTGTCGCAAACCAAAGAAGCATAATGGCTTATCAGGCGCAGCAGGCTATGCCCATAGCGCAAGAAGGAATTGAAAAAATGGCACCCACGGTAGGAAAAGCGGCAAAGGAAATCGCAAAAGGTGTCAAAGAAGGTACTTCGGGCGAAGAAACAATGTACTGCAAGCACTGCGGTGCGCTTATCGATGCCGACTCTAAATTCTGCAACAAATGCGGAAAAGAACAATAACACAACAAAAAATGCGATACTCGGTACAAAACCAAGTATCGCATTTTTAATATCATTAATAAATACCTATGTTATAAATTGAGAAGAAGCCGTCTTTTTTATTGAGCACTCTTACGTATCTTGCCTTAACATCAAGGTCGATAACATTTTTAGGCTCATATTTGTATTTATTGATGTCTTTCCAGCTTTCGTTGTCGTCTGACACGGAAACTGTAAATTCACCGAGGGCATTTGATTCCCATTCAAGAACGAGCTTTTCGATCTTTGAGACTTCTCCGAGGTCAACCGTTATCCAATAATTTTCGCCCTCTGTTCCGAGTGCGCTCCATCTTGTGAAATGTGATCCGTCAACAGCATAGATTGCCTCGCATCCCTTTTCCTCACCGCTTGCGTATACCGTCTTGTAAAGAGCAAGATTTACGCCCTTTGCGTAAACCTTTTTGGGGTTTTTCTTTGATATAGTATCAATATCAAGCTGTATGGGGGATACGTTTATTACCTCACGAACGAGTATCTCGTCTTCAATCACAGCATTTGCTGTCAAGCGGATGTCCTTAACGGATGCGCCTGCTGAAAATACATATTCACCCTTTTCAACTATCCACTTTGCCTCAGGTGCAAAGTATGTCATAAGCTCTTTATTCGTTACATTTACCGTTACGGTTGCGCTTTCGCCCTTTGAAAGCTCGGGAGTTTTGCCGAAGCCGACAAGCTCGCGCACAGGATGCTCGTTTCTTGTTTCAGGCTTTGTAACGTAGAACTGTACCGTTTCACGGCCCGTAATATAGCCTTTGTTTGTAACCTTAACACCGAGTGTAAAGCCGTTTTCAGTCTTCTCAACCTTGAAATCCGAATATTCGTAATCCGTATATGAAAGACCGTAACCGAACTCATACATTGCAGGAGCGTTGAATGTTGTAAAATAACGGTATCCAACGTAAATATCGTCTGAATATACTGCGTGATCTTTGTCGGGGTATATCTCGGAATAAGCTGTATCGTTATAGGAAACAGGCCACGTTACCGCAAGCTTACCGGAGGGGTTAACAGCACCCGTGAATACGTCAGCCATAGAGTTACCGATCTGTTCGCCCGAAAGACCGATACAAAGAATAGCATCCGCTTTATCTGCCCACGAAGCAACTTCAATGGGGTTGCCTACGTTTATAAGAACAACGAATTTCTTGCCTGCCTTGCGGAAAGCATTGGAAATGTTCGTTATTGTCATCATTTCTCTGTCATTGAGATAGAAGTCACCCTTGATGTCAGTGTGGTCAACGCCCTCTGCCGTCATACGTGAAATCGTAAACACAGCGAAGTCGGAGGTCTGTGCCGCTTTTTCTGCAATTTCTTCCGTTATAACAATTTCAAATTGGTCATCTGTCGGATTCATTTCCTGTGTCAGAACGTGGGGATGACGTTTGCAGTCCGTATAAAGCGAAGCGACTTCACCGTTTATGCTGAAGTTAGCGTTTTCAAATCCTTCTTTAACAGTTACAACGTGGGAAACGATGACATATCCCGCACCGTATCCGCAATGCTCTGTGATATAAGATGCATTACCGAAAAGCGCAATGTTTTTGCCGTTCTGCATCGGGAGCATACCGTCATTTTTCATAAGGATCATACCGTCAGCACCGACTTTACGTACAGTCTGAAGCTTTTCAGTTTTGTTAGATATTGTATACGATATCTCGCCTCTGTTCATCGCCTGTGAGCGTGCAACAACGGAAAGTATCTTTTCACAGCACAAATCAAGCTGTTTTTCGTCGATCTTGCCGTTTTCAACCATTTCCTTTACTGCGGCAACATCAGCAGGAACATCAGGGCTTCCGCAGTACATATCGTTACCTGCGGCGATCATCGCATCCTTCGTACCCTGTGCGCCCCAGTCACTCATAACAAAGCCGTCAAAGCCGAATTCATTTCTCAGAACATCAGTAATGAGATCCTTTGCTGTGGGTGCGCAAACACCGTTTATCTTATTGTAAGCTGTCATTACCGTATAAGGGTTGCCCATTTCAACAGCGTATTCATAACCTTTAAGGTAGATTTCACGAAGCGCACGCTCGCTTATAACGGTCGATACACCGCCTCTGTTAAATTCCTGATTGTTGGTTGTATAGTGTTTGAGCGAAACACCAACGCCTGCAGACTGTACGCCAAGTGTATAGTGACCTGCCATTATGCCGTTGAGGTACGGGTCTTCGGAGAAATATTCAAAGTTTCTGCCGTTGAGAACGTATCTCTGAATGTTCATACCCGGGGCAAGCAATATATCAACACCAAAGCTGTTACAGTCATCGCCCATAAATGCAGTTACCTTTTCCATAGCAGAGGGATCCCAAGTGTTAGCAAGCGTTGTGCCGGACGGATAGCCGACTGTCGGAACGTTCACACGAAGTCCAGCAGGGCCGTCCGCAAGATACATCATAGGGATACCGAGTCTTTCAACAACATACGTTGTCGCCGCCATGTGTCTGTCAGCACCCATAGCAACGAAAAGTGAGCACTTTTCATCAAGTGTCATTTCCGAAACAGCCATTTTGACTGTGTCACCCGAAAGCTGAGGATAACCTTTTACATACTTAACGCATTTGGATTCTGAGCCTGCGGTAATTGTAACGATATAATCACCTGACAAAAATTCAACGTCTTCGTGAACAACAACAAAGTCTTTTCCGCTTGACAGAGGTGTTTCTCTTTTCACTGTTCTGCCGCAGCTGGTACACTTGAATTCCGTTGTCAGAACACCCGCAAAGGCTTCGGAAAAAGAAATCGAAACGGTATATTTATCCCCGTCGATTCTGGAATAATTCAGTATCATAACTAACCTCTCAATAAGTATTTTTGACTGCATACCGTTTTACGGTATGCAAACTGTAAATGACAAATTTTACTACTGTGTAATATTGTATATTAAATTAAATCATTTGTCAACCGCAAACGGCAAAAAATAAAGCAGATTTTGATATATCGTGATTGCGTTTTTTACAGTAATTCTTTTTGTATAAAATCACTTGACAAATGCGCTAAAATATTATATAATCTCAACGGTACTGTTTCAGGCAATCGCGCGGTATTGCGCCGTAAGGTATTACCGTGAGGAAAGTCCGGGCTTCACAGGGGAAGGATAACGGATAACGTCCGCCGAAGGTGACTTCCGGGAAAGTGCAACAGAAATAAACCGTAGCAATTTTTGCTATAAGGATGGAAAGGCGAGGTAAGAGCTCACCGGCTTTACGGTAACGTACAAGCAAATGTAAACCCTATCCGAAGCAACGCCCCGCAAACGGCAGAAATGCCCGATCTCCCCGACCGTAATTTAAGAGCGAGGCGGCACAGAGCTTTGTGGTAACATAAAGACAAGACAGATGATTGCCCACGACAGAACCCGGCTTACAGAAACGGTACCCACAAAATTCGGGATGTAGCGCAGATGGTAGCGCGCCTGCTTTGGGAGCAGGATGTCGCAGGTTCAAATCCTGTCATTCCGACCAAAATCAGCGGTTTTGACCGCAAAAATTCAAAACCGCAAGGGGTCACCTTGCGGTTTTTGTTTATGGAGGTTTTATATGGGATCTTGGAGTACAAGCATTATAGGCAACGATACGGCTCAAGATTTGAAATCTGAATATCAAGCGGCTTTTTTCTATTATGATATTGAAACAGCATTATCGAAAATAGATGAGTATGTTCGTACTGAGGGATTTGATGAATCTGATAAAGAAGAATGGTGCAACTATTACTATTCTCTTGCGGATTTTATGTGGAGAAAAGGTATTCTTACTAAGTCTGTACGAGATAAAGCAGTTCAAATGATTGATGATGAGTTTGGCCTTGAACTTTGGGCTGAATCAGGAGAAAAAGTCTTATTGAAACGCAAAAAAGTTTTGACTGAGTTTAAAGCGAAATTATTATCCCCTCAAGGAGAAAGAAAGAAAATCCGTGTTGATCTTCATTTAACATCTGTATTTGAGGTCGGAGATATTGTTGCTTTTCAAATAAAAACACACGACAAAACATATTTGAGCAATGACAGCAAATTTGACGAAGAGTTTTTTAAACAAGCAGACGGAAAATATGTTGTCGTTCGCAAAATCGAAGATCATATATCGTACCGCTCATCAATCGTACCTGAAGTTGCAGATCATTGGATTGTTTTTCAACTTTATTCTAAAATATTTGAAGAACTCCCTGATGTTTCAGCCTTAAACAATATCGGCTGGGCAAACACAGGAGATGCTATGGGGACATTTGTTTGTGAAAGCAGTTTGTTTTATTTTAAGAAAAGAAACTACCAAGTCATTGGCAACAACGCAAATATGATTGATGTTGCTGTCGAAAAATACTGCGGAAACGAACACATCTTTTTCGGTATAAATATGTCGCATTATAATGCGGATACTTTGTTGATAAATGCGATTGTATAATTTTGTATTTCTTTGTTTACTCCACACCAACCATCACGGGCGCCTTAGTC
>JAZRTS010000152.1:0-1951 GCA_045652135.1 Eubacteriales bacterium
TTATTTTTCGCAAAAAAGGAAAACGAATTTTAAGTTTTACAATTCAGTTTATTCCTTTAATTCTCTTTATTGTTATTGTTGTAACCTTTGAATTGATAAGCAATATTCAAGTATGACCAAGCGATAAATTCCAATTTATCGGACAGCGCAGTTACGCACAAAACCTCTCTGTGCTATATCAGAACATTAACACAGAAACAAAGAAAGGACTTTTATATGTCAAAAATTTTAGGCTCTTTCAGCGGAATGAGAAAATATCTTGAAAAGGATATGATCGCCGATTCACTGAAAGGCAGGGTAAGATACGGCTGTACCACATATGTGGGAATGGACGGATGCAGGATATTTGAAGTTTGCATCGACGGTGTGCAGGTAAAACGCTTTTCTTGGGAAACGGTAAATACATATTTTATAAATAAAGGATATAAAGAGGATAATAAGCCTTACGGCCGTTCTGAATACTGGAAAGGCTATTGGGAGCTTTTGGAGAAATATCCGCTTGATTTACGCACAGAATATACTGACGAAGAATTTGCCGATGCTCTTGAAACATATCGGAATCAGAGTATACAAGACAGTATTTCATCACAAAATCCCATCGTACGTATGTTTGCGGTTTTAGATAGACGCATTGGTAAAAGAACGCTTGAAAAGATAAAACCGACCGTTGAGGATCAGCCCGACTGGCTGAAACAGTTTTATCTTTTAAGATTAAATGCAGAATAACAAAAAGCATCTGAATTTTTCAGATGCTTTTTATATTCAGTTATCGGATAAAATTTTATTTATATCCCTATTCATCGTTGTGGTTGCTCTTGAGATACTGCGCTTATAAAGAGATGAATACGTATTTTCGCCGTCTCTGACGCGTTCAGGGAATATGCTTCCGACGTTTCCCCAGACAAACATATGTATACCGCCGAGGTCAAAGGTACGTGATTTTAAAATGATATCGAGCATCTCTGCCGATTCTTCATCACGGAACGCTTTGCCCGTAAGCACCACATCGTAATATGCGGGAGTGAGCGTATACATTGACTTTGCCGCCATTGCTTCAACGAGTGCGGAGACTTTGTCCTTCTCCTTACAGGTTATCGGAATACTCAAAAGCGCTGTTGTTGAATGAACGAAGTGACCGTAGTTTTTCTGCGAAGATTCATATTTTGGGAACGGAAGCACACCGAAGTCAACATCCATTTCACGCAGTCTTATCGCAAGCTGTAATACCTCAGCCAAGAAAAGCGCTCTGCCCGATTCAAAGACCTCTTGCGTTTCCTTTGAGTGCGTGGTTACACCGTCAGAGGCAAACATCACGGAATCGTCACCCCAGATGGATATACTCTTTTCAAGTACCCTTACAACATAATCCGTGTGCGCGGAAGTAGAATCAAAATAAGGCAAGTCGGAAGCGTCCTTTTTCGTCACGGAAAGTCCCGCCGCATAGAAAAACGCTTCACACGTTGAATGGTGCGTTGACATTCCAAACGTATCATCTTCCCACTTAACGACGCCGTCACCGTTATCATTCGCTGCCGTCATCATCATTTTATGCATTTCGTCAAATGTCCATTTATTTTCTTCTACAAGCTTATACGGATCAAAGCCGTAATTCTTCGCCAAAAGCTTATTGAACATCATAACCCAAGTGGCATCGTTATCCATAATGGATATGTCACCTGTGGCAAAATAGTTCTTTCCGCCTACAGAACAGTTTTCACGCATCGTTTGATCCCACCAAGGCTGTGTAAGATCGGTATATTCAAGCGAATTAAGATCAAGCAACAGTTGGTTCTGCATCAACGATATCGTACCTGCGGTATTGCACATAAGCACCTGAAATTCATCAAGTCCGCTTTTGATGCTGTTTTGCGCTTTTGTTCCCGGAGAATCTGATGTAACCTCGCGTATTTTTACATTATATTCCTCTTCAAGAAACATATTTCTTCTGTAT
>JAZRTS010000153.1:0-1435 GCA_045652135.1 Eubacteriales bacterium
CTTTGCGGCTGTAAAATTATTGTTTTGATTCGTTGTTTGGGGTTTTGGGTATAGGAAAACCGCCGTATTTCTGCGGCGGTTGCGGTGGATTATAGTACGCGCTGCCGAGTGGGAGCGCGTACCTCATAACCCGTATTTAGTTTTTTCAATGCGTTGTCCTCCTTTCCCGTCAGTATGCGGGTTATCCCGCGTGGCTAACGTCGATTTCGTAATAGTCAAAGACTTCGTTTTGCCCGACAATTGCGGGGCGACGCTTCAACTCCTTTTCGGGGTCAAAGGTGTTTTTCTTGTCGAAGTCAGAGAGGTATTTATAGTTCGGGTGCGCGGTAATATCGAATTTATCCGAGATAAAGGGACGTACACCGCGCACTTGCAGAATACATTTACTGCCGTCCATTGTGGCAATTTCGTCTTGGGTCATAAGCTCCTTACCGAGCTTTTGGAAGTTCAGCCCGTGGGACACCTCGCGTCCTCGGTTTTCGCTTTTATTAAAGCTGTCGATTGTTTCCTTACCCAAGATTTCGGAGATTTCTTTGAGCGTCGTTTTCTCCTTACCGCCGAGGAACAGCATAGTATCACAGTTGCCGACTATGGTATCTGCGTGATCTTTGTAAATGGCTTTTAGCTGACTTTGAGATTGCACCACAAGGGAGCAAGAGATTTCACGGCTTCGGAGTACCGCGATAAGCCTCTGCATATCGGGGATTTTGATATTTGCAAATTCGTCGAGCAGACAACGGACGTGAACGGGAAGCCGCCCGCCGTACACATCATCGGCTTTGGTACACAGTACGTTGAAAAGCTGTGAGCAGATCAGCGCGTTTACAAAGTCAAAGGTACTGTTGGTATCACTTGAAATGATGAATAACGCCGTCTTACGATCTCCGAGAGTATCAAGTTCCATTTCGTCAGTTTCCATAAGCTCGCGGAGTTCCTTAATGTCAAAGGGAGCAAGTCGCGCACCGCACGATATGAGGATTGATTTTGCCGTTTTGCCCGCCGCGAGCTTGTATTTCTTGTATTGCTTCACGGCAAAGTGTTCGGGGTCTTTTTCCTCTAATCTCTCAAACATAAGGTCAACGGGATTTTGAAATTCCTCGTCGTCCTCACGGGCTTCGGAAGCGTTAATCATATCAAGCAGGGTGGATATGTTCTTTTCGCTTTCGGGAGCTTCGTAATGGATATATCCGATCAGCGCACAGTAATAGAGCTTTTCGGCTTTTACCCAAAAGTCCTCGCCGCTTTTTTCGCCGTCGCCTTTGGTGTTCTCAATCAAGGTATTTACGAGCTTCAAAATATCCGTTTCGTTATGGATATACGCAAACGGGTTATAGTGCATAGATTTTTTGAAATTGATCGTATTGAGTACCTTTATCCGATACCCGCCGCGCTGTAACATCTTTCCGCACTCAATAAGGACGGTGCCTTTCGGGTC
>JAZRTS010000154.1:0-3959 GCA_045652135.1 Eubacteriales bacterium
AATTTTTCGCACGGAACACACGCAGAGCATAAGAAGATGATTGACCTTATAAAAAGCGTCAGAGATGAGCTTAACTTGCCGATAGCAATAATGCTTGACACAAAGGGCCCCGAATACAGAATCGGTACATTCAAAGAAAAAAACATCACGCTTTCCGAGGGTGATACGTTTGTTTTAACAACCGATGAGGTACAGGGTGATCAGACACGTGTTTCGGTAAATTATAAAAATCTGACCGATGACCTTTCCGTCGGCGATACTGTTACCGTTAACAACGGACTTGTTGCATTAACCGTTGAAGCAATACAGGGGCATGATGTTATCTGCCGTGTCAAGAGTGGCGGTGTGCTTTCCGACAGAAAGAGCATGCACTTTCCCAACAAGGTGCTGAAGCACAAATTTTTAAGCGAACAGGACAAATCAGACCTTTTGTTCGGCATTGAAAACGAGATAGATTTTGTTGCCGCATCCTTTGTATCAACAAAGGAAGATATTACCGAACTGCGTCAGTTTTTAAACGAAAACGGCGGCAGTGCGATAAACATTATCGCAAAGATAGAAAACCGTTCGGGCGTTGACAATATAGATGAGATATGCAGTATTGCTGACGGTATTATGGTAGCGCGAGGTGACCTCGGCGTGGAAATTCCCTTCGTTGAAGTGCCGTCCATACAGAAATATCTTATACAGAAGTGCCGTCTGCTCGGTAAGCGTGTTATAACGGCAACCGAGATGCTTGAATCGATGATACAGAATCCGAGACCTACAAGGGCGGAAATATCCGACGTTGCAAATGCCGTTTATGACGGCTCCTCCGCTGTTATGCTTTCTGGTGAAACGGCAATGGGCAAATACCCCGTTGAATCTGTTATGAATATGGCGCAGATAGCAAAGTTCACAGAGGAGAGAATAGATTACAAACGCTGGTTCGTGTCAACGGAATTCAAGATAAAAAACACGCTCGATGCCATATCTCACGCAACGTGCGCAATGGCGATAGACGTTGGTGCAAAGTGTATTGTCGTAAACTCAATTTCGGGCAACACCGTGCGTATGGTCAGCCGCTTCCGCTGTCCTGCCGATATAATCGGTATCACGACAAACAAGCGTGCTTGGCGCCAGCTTAATTTAAGCTGGGGTGTAACACCTGTTATGAGCGAGGAATATAATTCCCTTGACATCGTATTCTTCCAGGGCCTTAACCACGCACAGCGCATCTTCTCGCTTAAATCGGGAGATAACGTCGTGCTTACCGGCGGTATGATAAACGGCACGTCGGGTAATACGAATACAATTAAGGTTGAATGTGTTAAATGAAATTATACGGCAGAGGGTATCTTCTGCCGTATTCTTTTCGTTATACCAAAAACGCCGCGCCTGTACCCCCCACAGTTGACGGGCGTAACAGTAGTTCGCCACGTCAACTGCCCGCAGGCAAGCGGCGTATATTTCCTGCGGAAATATATTCTATTCACCCTGAAATTACAAAACGGCGGGAACAAGCCCGCCGTATGTTTTGATTAAATATTTGTAAGTGTTCCAATGAATAAAGGAAGATCGTTTTCACAGTCTATCAGCATATACACAAACGGACGGTCAAGCGTGACATAATGCATATTCATAGTTATACTTGAAGTTGCCATTTCAATAACAGTTGTCGCCCCTGCCCTTGTTCCGCTTTCGCCCACGGAGATGTACGTTTTGTGTATTACTCGGTTTATGAAAATGTTTCCGTTTTCACTTCTGCCGAGGGCTGTGAAATCGGCAAGGTCTTCGTCAAATGCCTTTTTTATACCCATATCGGCAAGCGTGCCGTTCAAAAGGCTTGAATATTCCGTTTCGAATTTCGGTGTCTTGGTGCTGACCTTGACACCCTTTTTGCGTTCGGTCAAAAGATTTGAAATTTTTTCACCCGTAAGGGATGAAATGTAATCGGATATGGAAATGCCCTCATTCGGAAGCAAAGCGGCAAAGGCGTATTTTCGTTCTGCGTAATATTTGACGAATCCCGTTGTTGTGTCGTCGGAAAGATAATCCGACACGTTACAGCTCATAAAATCAACTTTTTTTACGTTACCGTCAAGACAGTTGAAATTGCCGTTTTTTATTCGATGTTCACTGTATTTTTCTTCCCATTCAGCATCAAAGCAAAGGGTGTTTACGAGATACATCACGGCATCCTCGGGAATTTTATCAATGACGTTATCTATCATTCCGTCGGTCTTGTTCTTTATCCAGCCGTTTATATCGTTGCGTGTTTTTTCGTTAAACGGCGCTTTGTAAAGCCCTGCGCCGTAGTAGTTTGCGTTCGTCTTTAAAAAACGCTCGTTTACCGTGAGTGATTCATCGTCACGAAACCAGATGGAATTTGCAAGGCTTAATTTGTATTTTTTACCGTTTGATAAACTGCTCATATACGAAAGCATGAATTCATTAAGCTCGTCAGTTGAAAGTCCGAAAGCCTGTTCCATTTCTTCAAGCGTGTCACCGTCAGCACCGTTTGCGGTCATTGCAAGGGCAGACAGAACGGAAAGGGGAGAAATGAGCGTGTTCTTGCCGTCGGTATAGCATCCCTTGAAAAGCTTGGCAGTAAAGTCGGTATAAAAAGCGGTGTCGCTGATATTTTTTATCCTTATACCGGGATCTTTTTTCACATCTTTCATAAGATCTATTGGTGAAGATACAGGTATGATCACCGGCGATGAATCGGTTTCAGAAGCATCGGAGTCGGGAGCTGTGGTATCAAGAGCATCAGTATCAATATTATCAGTATCGGCAGCTATGGTATCGGAAGCCGTTGAGTCACCGTTTATAATCTCGGTATCCGTATCGTTCTCTGTTTCCTTTGCGGTGTCTGTTGACGGTATTACAGATTCCTCTGTGATTTTGACAGTATCTTCAGAACTTGCTGCATCTGATGTTGTACTTTCACTTTGCGAACATCCAACAAAGCCCAAAAGCATTATCAGAAGTAAAACAGAGGATATAATACGTTTTAATATGTTATTTTTCATGCTTTTCTCCTTTTAAAATATCACATAGTTTGAATAAAGAATGTTTTCGCCTTCGCTGTTTTCAAATTTATAAAACTGTACTGTAAGTGTTTCGCCGTACTTAAATAAATTTTCGCTGAACTGAACCGGTGTATTTAACCGTTTTCCATCGGGTGCAGGTCTTGATATAAGAATTATATCGTTGAACTTTACTGTTACCGAATTATCTTTATCAAGAAATGAGGTCATACCGTCGTTTACGGTTGCATATATGCCGTTTTCAAATACTCCGGTTACGGTTATTTTCACTTCGGGAAGTTCCGGTGGATGCAGTGAATCGGTGGCGGGGGGAGGTGGTACTGTTGGCGGGGCTTTGGTATCTTCCTGCGCAGGGGGTAAGGTTATAATATCTGTAACTTCAATAGCATCAGTCTCGGTAGGGATAATTTCGGTCACACTATTTTCTTCAGGATCTTTTTCAGTGCTTATATCCGATGCTGTATTATCTGTTATCCCGTTTACACTCTCTGTCGAGATACCGCCTTCTGTTTCATAGTGTGTATCCGTTTCTTGTATACTGCCCTCTGTTTCATAATGCGTATCCGAACCTTGTATACTTCCTTCATATTTTGTAATATCCTTTAATGATGCAAAATGATATGCCATATATACGCATCCGAAGCACAGAAATGCGCTTGCCGCAACTGCTGTCAGCTTATATAAAGGAAAGCTTTTCTTTTTCTTTCTTATTTTTTCCGCATTTACGATAAGGTCTTCGTCAATGCCGCCGATTGCGTTTATTATATCGTGCTCGTTCATACGTTAAAGCCCTCCTTCAAAAGATATTCACGCAGACCGTTTCTGAGTCTGTGCAGGGTAGTTTTTACGTTGCTTTCGGTGATATTACAGTATTTTGCAATATCCTTTACCGAATCAAAATAGTAATATCTGCAAATGAAAATATTT